>NZ_JBNDHS010000035.1:0-57010 GCF_056755095.1 Rhizobium sp. SVR5-9E
ACTATCGCCATGATGGGCCGATTACCGAAAATGCGGCGCATCGCGCCTATCCGGGAAGCTACGCGCTGTCCAAGGTCCTCGAAGAGGTGATGCTCGAGCAGTTTGGCATCCAGTACGGCATCAACGGCTGCTGCCTGCGTGCGCCCTGGATCATGGAGAAGGACGACTTCAAGTTCACGCTTTCTTTTGGCGAGGATGTCTTCGGTGGACCCGACTGGAAGACGCTTGTCCGGCCGGCCGACGCTGAACGTTACGCCCGCGAAGGCACGGTGCCGTTGCTGCATGACGCGGACGGGCGGCCATTGAAACGCAATTTCGTGCATGTCGACGATCTGGTCTCGGCGATACTGGCCGCGCTCGACAATCCTCGCGCCAAAGGGCAGCTCTTCAACATCTGCATGGACCGCCCCGTGGATTATGGGGAAGTCGCCGCTTACCTCGCTCGCACGCGAGGGCTCGGCTCCGTCGACATAGCGAGCCAGTTCCACTCGAACTGGATGGACAACAGCAAGGCCAAATACCTGCTGGACTGGAGCCCCGTCTACGATCTGGAAAAGCTTATCGACTCGGCCTGGGAATACGAGCGATCAAAGGAGGAGCCTCGTATCGTCTGGTACCCGGGTTGATCACGTGGCGGGCAGTGGTGTCCGTCTTTTTCAAAGGGAGGAAGCTATGAGGAAGGCATTATTGCTTACAGCTGCTGCTGTACTCGCGCTCACGGCCGGACAGGCCTTGGCCGCGAAAAAGCAGCTCGTCATCGTCGTCAAGGGCCTCGACAATCCATTCTTCGAGGCAATCAACCAGGGCTGCCAGAAATGGAATAAGGAAAACGCATCCTCGGACTATGAATGCTTCTACACCGGTCCGGCATCGACCTCCGATGAAGCCGGAGAGGCGCAGATCGTCCAGGATATGCTGGGCAAGGCCGATACCGCCGCGATCGCCATCTCGCCGTCGAACGCCAAACTTATCGCCCAGACGCTCAAGACAGCCAATCCGAGCGTTCCGGTGATGACGCTTGATGCCGATCTCGCGGCAGAGGATGCCGCTTTGCGCAAGACCTATCTCGGCACGGACAACTACCTGATGGGTGCGCGGATCGGCGAATACATCAAGAAGGCCAAGCCGAACGGCGGCAAGATCTGCACCATCGAAGGCAATCCGGGAGCCGACAACATTCTGCGCCGCGCGCAAGGCATGCGCGACACGCTCAGCGGGCAGAAGGGACTCGCCGCATTGAAGGGCGAAGGCGGCTGGACCGAAGTCGCCGGCTGCCCGGTCTTCACCAATGACAATGGCGCCACGGGTGTCCAGGCGATGACCGACATCCTCGCCGCCAATTCTGACCTCGACGCTTTCGGCATCATGGGCGGCTGGCCGCTGTTTGGCGCACCGCAACCCTATCGCGACTTGTTCAAGCCGATGGCCGACAAGATCGGCAAGAACGAATTCGTGATTGGCGCCGCCGACACAATCGGCGACGAAGTGGCAATTGCCAGGGAAGGCCTCGTAACCGCCCTCGTGGGCCAGCGTCCGTTCGAAATGGGATACAAGGCACCCACCGTGATGATGGACCTGATCGCCGGAAAGCCGGTTGAGGATCCGGTGTTCACCGGGCTCGACGAGTGCACCAAGGACACCGTCGACACCTGCATTCAGAAATAAAGCGTGGTTCGGAGCGCTCAAGCGAGTGGGCGCTCCGCTGCCCCGATCCTTCCATGGGACACAACGCGTCTCGCTGGCCCTTCTTATGGTGGCGGCGGTTTTTAACTGAGTTCCTGCCCAGGGGGTAACAAAGCGCTCCGATGAAGGACAGGAAGCTAGGACGGCCTTCGAGCCTCAGTCATGCGCCCAAGGCAGACAGCGTGAAATACATTTGCGCGGCGCCAGTGTGCATGCCTCCATAGCCGGCAAAAGAGTGCTTCGCATCGTGCGTGGTGACCAGTCGCCGGGGGACCATGCTACCAAACGAGGCGAAGTGGTCGCAAACGTTCAAGGCGAGCCTGTCGGCCATGCGCGAAGCGACAAACATGCGGATGGCTAGGCCGGCTTGCTTTGCGCCCCAAGATCGGTAGCTGAGTAGAGAGCCTAAGCGAACACCGATAGCAGCCGGCCGCGATAACAGTCCGATCATCCCTAACCGGCCGAAGAAACAGAAAGGGGCACCACCGGCCGTGGTGCTCCCTTCGCTTTTGACCATTACGTTGCCGCCAGTCAGCTGGGGGCATGCATTTCCGCCTGTGGCTTGACGTTTTGGTTCATACGAAAGAGGTTTTCCGGATCGTAACGCCGCTTGATCTCCGTCAGGCGCTTGTAGTTGGCGCCATAGGCTGCCTCGACACGATCGCTCTCATCCTCCGGCATGAAGTTGATATAGGCGGTGCCGATCGCATGCTTTTTTGTCGCTTCGAAAAGCGCGCGTGCCCAGCTGATGCAGGCGTCGTCCATCGACTTCTCGCGCCAGCGCGCATGGACGTTCATGACGAAATGCGAGTTGCGCTGGGGGAAAGCCGTTGCCTCGAGCGCGATGCGGCCCGCCGCGCCGCCCACGTGGCCAATGAATATCTCGCATTCCGGCCCCGGGAGGCTGCGGACGGCATCAAGCAGAACTGCGATCGTTGCATCCGAAAGCTCGGCGAAGTCCTGGCTCTTCCAGTAGTTGCGGGCGCCCGGCGCCAACAGCGGATCGAATGCCTGCTGCCAGCCGGCAAACGGCATCGGACTGACGACATCGACGATGGGATTGCCAATGCTACGAAGCCTCGCCGTAGCCTCCTGGCCCGTTTCGATGTCGCCGCAATAGCACATGGCGAGGGCGAGAATTTCCTTGCCGTGCCATTCGGCAGGCAGGAAGGGCAGCGGCGGCGCCTTGCGCATGACAGCCCAGCATGTCAGCTCGTCCGGCGCGGTCTCGAGCGCTTGGCGATATTGTCCGAGCACCGTCTCCGCATCATCGAAGGGATGGATAACCAGACCGGCCAGCACTTCGCCCGGCAGATCGTGAAGCCGGAATTCGAAGGAAGTTACCACGCCGAAATTGCCGCCGCCGCCGCGCAGGGCCCAGAACAGATCCGGCTCCTCGTTCTCGCTTGCACGCACCAGCTTACCGTCGGCGGTCACAACCTCCAGGGAAATAAGATTATCGATCGTAAGACCGAACTTGCGCGTGGCCCAGCCGAAACCGCCGCCAAGCGTCAGACCCGCGATGCCGGTCGTCGAGTTGATGCCGGTCGGCAGAACCATCCCGAAGGCCTGAGTTTCGTTATCGACATCGGCAAGGGTTGCACCCGGCTCGACCCGAAGGCGACGTGTGGCGGGGTCGACTCTTACCGATTTCATCGGCGATAGATCAATCATGAGGCCGCCCTCGCACACTGCGTTCCCAGCAATGTTGTGCCCGCCGCCACGCACCGACAGCAAGAGATTGTTGTCGCGCGCAAACTTCACCGCTCTCATGACGTCGGCTGCCCCGGCACAACGTGCGATAAGGCCGGGCCTCCGGTCGATCATGCTATTCCAGATAGCCCGCGTCTCGTCATAATTGGCGTCCTTATTGGTGATTAAGGTACCGCGCAGCGCCGCCGCAAAGGCATTAAGGGCCGCGTCGTCCACGACCTTCTGGCCCTTTTGCAGGGTCGTAAGATTCAAGCTGTCCATGATTGTCTCCCTCGGCGGGCCCGCCCCATTTACCGCCGGGGCATTTTGCGCTTCGTGCCGGCCTTACGCAAGATAATGCTAATACACAATCCGGACTTGCTCTTCACAAGTTGGGATGATTGCTCTATATGCCACCTCGTAATCCGGTCGCAGCCCACCCGGTCAAAACAAGGGACCAGACAATCATGAAAACCATCGTCATCTGCTCCGGCGGATTGGACTCCGTTTCGCTCGCCCATAAGGTCGCCGCGGAACACCAGCTCATCAGCCTTCTTTCCTTCGACTACGGTCAACGGCACCGAAAGGAGCTCGACTTCGCCGCCGCCTGCGCCAAACGGTTGGGCGTGGCCCACCACATCATTGACATCAGACAGATCGGCAGCCATCTCACGGGGTCAGCGCTGACCGACGACGTCGACGTTCCGGACGGGCATTATGCCGAGGAAACGATGAAGGCGACCGTCGTTCCCAACCGCAACGCCATCATGCTCGCAATCGCCTTCGGACTTGCCGCGGCGCAGAAAGCCGATGCCGTTGCAGTCGCGGTGCATGGCGGCGACCACTTCATCTATCCGGACTGCCGGCCGGGCTTCATCAATGCATTTCAGGAGATGCAGAACCAGGCGCTCGAGGGCTATGCCAGCGTTTCGCTCTACGCGCCTTACGTCACCGTCTCGAAGGCGGACATCGTCACCGACGGTGCAAGGAACGGCACTCCCTTTGCGGAGACGTGGTCGTGCTACAAGGGTGGCGCGCGCCATTGCGGCCGTTGCGGAACCTGCGTGGAACGGCGCGAGGCATTTCATCTTGCCGGTGTTAACGATCCGACCGACTACGAGGATCCGGACTTCTGGGTGGCTGCAACGGCCGGCTTCTCCGCCGAGGAGGTGAAATGATGTTCCGTATCACCAAGGAGTTTCATTTCTCGGCCTCGCACCAGCTAACCGGCCTTCCCGCCGAGCACCAGTGCGCGCGCCTTCACGGCCACAATTACATCGTCGTCGTGGAGCTTGCGGCCGCCGAACTCGAAGAGAACGGCTTCGTTCGCGATTATCATGAGCTTGCCCCTCTGAAGCAGTATATCGACGAGCGGTTCGATCATCGGCATCTCAACGAGGTCTTCGGTCATGACCGCGTGACCTCCGAATATCTCGCCAAGCACTTTTACGACTGGTGCAAGGCGCGCCTGCCGGAAACCTCGGCCGTCCGGGTCAGCGAAACGCCGAAGACCTGGGCGGAGTACCGGCCATGAACGAGCCTCGCGAGACGCAGATCCGCGTCAGCGAAATCTTCGGGCCGACGATCCAGGGAGAAGGTATCCTGATCGGCCTTCCGACCGTATTCGTCAGGACCGGCGGATGCGATTACCGCTGTTCGTGGTGCGACACGCTGCACGCCGTCGATAGCGAATATCGCGATCAATGGCTTCCGATGTCGGTTCACGACATCTGGCGGGAGGTTTCGCGGCTTTCTGGTAATCGCCCGCTGACGGTGTCGTTGTCGGGCGGCAACCCGGCGATCCAGCCGCTCGGACCGCTGATCGCACGCGGCCATCAGGAGAGCTATCAGTTCGCGCTGGAGACGCAAGGCAGTATCGCCAAGGATTGGTTTGCCGATCTCGATGTGCTGGTGCTGAGCCCGAAGCCACCCTCAAGCGGGATGAACACGGATTGGCGTGCTTTCGATGACTGTCTGCGGGCGGCTGGAGCGAAGCCGCAGATCGCCTTGAAGATCGTGGTCTTTGACGAGCGCGACTATCTCTATGCGCGCTCTGCCGCGGCGCGCTATCCCAGCCTTCCGGTCTACCTTCAACCCGGCAACCACACGCCTCCGCCGCCCGAAGACGACGAGGCAGTGGTCGATATCGACGGTATCATGGACCGGATGCTCTGGCTCGTGAACAAAGTGACGGAAGATCGCTGGTTCGAAGCTCGCGTCTTGCCGCAACTGCACGTGCTGTTGTGGGGCAACAAGCGGGGCGTCTGACAATCGAGTGTCCCGGCCGTGTCTGCGGCCGAGACTGATGGAGGGTGCCGATATGCTCGCGGGCGACTTCGCTTAGCGGAACCGTGGCTGTTTCGGCGGAGCATTCGCCCGGATCTCGTGAAGCGGCGCATGTTTGCCAAGGAGCCTGAGCAGCTTGCGCTCCTCCGCAGGGTCCACGGCCAGCTTCTTGCAGTGATCGGCAACATCGTGGTCGTGGGGACCAGGAACGTGTACCTGTCTGTTGTTCATGTTCTTCATGGCTCTTCCTCCTTTGCCGAAGATAACGCATGACGAACCCTGATCGTTCGGAGCGATACGACTTGATTGGATAACCCCGTGCGCTTGCGCCCATCTTCAGACAAGAATGGTCATTTTCGCAGAAAACAGCGCTTGCCGTTATATAGCTGTTTGATGCTCGGCTTCCCCGAAAGAAGGTATTGCCTCGTGTTTGCGCTTCTTGGCCAAAAGACAGCGCGACCGAGCCTCTCCCCTCACCGCACGACAGGCGCCTCATAGCGCGAGGTTTCCACCGTTATCCGGTTTAGAGGCTATGGTATCCCTCACCCGTCTGTCTGTTACACCGACCCTCATATCTCCGGTCTAGCGGCACCGCAGGACACACAGCGAGAGCGTAGAGATCTGCTTGTCGAATTTTTAATGGCCTGTTATTGCTCGTTCTTCTCCAGATAACGGAAATTATCTGCACTTTCATTTCAATCACCATACGCCGAGGTAGAGCTACCGGATTTTGACGTACGAGCGGCCGGTCGGTGACGTGTTTCCTTTGCACCGGCCAAAGCCATCAACATTGGCTTTATCGCAAACTCTCCACGTTGTGCTCGCTTTGTGAGATACCGTAGATAACCGCCTGCGGAATTGATCTCCCCTGCCCTCTCGAAGATGCATGCGAGCACAGTCGCTGCGTTCTGCGGGCCCATGACGCGGCAAGCGTCCTTGTAGGCAGATGGACTGATCTGCAGCATTGAACTCACCATTGTTCCGGCGGCAATGAGGTCTTGCCACGTCTTGATCGTGCCCGCCGGGCCGTAACTGCGCACCTCGGGGCACGCTTGGAGGACGAGCGATAGAGGAAGCGGATAGATTGCTGCGGGAGCATCCGTGCTAGGGATGGGGGTTTCGGCGTTCCCGGTTGGGATGTGCACCCGGTCATCGAACGCGACGGCGGAGGAGCGGTTTACTGCCGTAAACTCGGATACCGGTGCTTCATTCGCAGCTTCAGAATCAAGAGGAGATTCAGATTCTGTTATCTGTATGTGCCGCTCATTTTGTGAGTCATTGCCGCTCGGATTTTGAGCTTTAATGAGCATTTCCAGCTGCTTGATGATTTCCTCGCGGAGAGTCTCCAACGTGGCCAAGGCCGACGCGATCAAACGGGTAGATGCGACCCTTGGCAATTGGTCGAGGATCTGATGGAAGCGCTGCTGAGCGCCCAGCCATTCACCGGGAAGCTCCTCGATGAGTGCAGCGTTGATGAGTTTGGAGATGTCGCGGCGGCAGAGCGTGAGGCGTTCCTTGAGAGTCTGCATATAAAGGCGATCGGCGGCGACCTTTGCGGCAAGCTGCTCGATTTCCGTTGCGCGGACCAACAGAGGCGCTAGCGAGAAACCGTAGGCGTCATTGATTTCGCCCTGGCGGTTCTTGCGCGCGTAACGCTTTCCATTGGGGCTGTCCTTGCGGATGATGAGACCGGTGGTGACGAGTGCGGCCATATGCCGGCGGATCGTCTGCTCGGCCATTCCGTGGCATCGGAGCGACAGCTGCGCATTGGAAGGAAATACGACAAGGCTGTTATCAGCCGAAAGTTCGCTCTTCGGATAGAAGCTGAGCAGTGCGTTCAAAACGGTCAGAGCTCTGTCCGAGATTTCGAGCAGAGGCTTTGCTTCGCACAGGGCGCGATAGATTTTCCACTTGTCGACCGAGGCACTTGCCCCGACGTCCCGGCTTGTCACCTGGCTTGTGAGCATGCCAAGTGTCATCGGCCGCCGCCCAAAGGGCGTCGTCACACTTCCGCTTTCCATTTTCTTCGCCTTCTTCAAGGCAAAAGGTATCAGCTCACCGAAAATAGGTGCCGGAGACTCTTGACTATGTTGTGCGGAAATGTGATTCTCTGGGTGTCTAGATCAGAGAGGGCTTCCGCGGCGGCAACGTTTCGGGGGCCTTTTCTTTTGCTATTGATCTCCGTTCTTTCGTGAATCTTTGCTCGTCTCGAACGCCTCGTAGAGACGATCCAGATTGTCCGCGATGTAGGCGCCGAAGGCTGATGCCTCCCTCGCCTTGAGCGCGATAGTGAACTGCTTTCCGTCGTCCTTGATCTTCGCCTTCACGGAGCCATCCTTGCGGTGCCATTGGCTGATGGCAGATGCTGGTGTTACGCTTTGTGCGGGCGACGATGGCGTCCTGCTGAGAAAGGCAACAAGCATGTCGAAGCGTGCGTCCGGTTCTGCGGCCTCGAATTCCGGCGTTTCGACAAACAGCCTTGCTCGCTCCGGAGCGTTTTCCTCTTCGAATTTCACCGAAAGATCGTGCCAGCGGTCGCGGCCGGTTGCGCGGGCGGCGCCGATTGCCGAAAGAACCTCGGTCGGGATGCGTCGCGTAACCGAGAGCATCTTGGAGACCGTGGTCTTATCGGCGCTGAGCGCGGCCATAATGGTTTCCCGATCGAAACCGAGCGTGTCGAGTTTGTCTGCAAACATCGTACGCTCGATAAACGAGAGGTCCGCGCGCGCGGAATTCTCCTGGCCCTGAGCAATGACGTGGTCGCGGTCGGCGAGCTTCTTGACGACGGCGCGAACCGGCCGGCCCAGTTCTTTTGCGGCGCGTGCGCGGCGATGGCCGAATGCGATCTGATATTTCCCATCCTTCTCAGGGTGGGGTCGGACGAGAATCGGCGAATCCTGGCCACGCAGGCGTATGGCTTCCACCAGTTCGCGAAACTGTTCGTCGTTATGCGCGAGGCGATCGCTGACGAAGGAATCTTCGATGAGCGCGGTGTCGAGATCTATGACAGTTTCGCCGTGGGCGAGCTTGTCTTCGATGTCGCGTGCGGCATCGGCTCTCGCGGCGAGGGCGTCGATACTGCGGGTAACGGCACCCAGCGCGCCGATACCCTTGTAGGTGATCTGCTGCCTCTCTGCGTCGCTGCTGGGTTCGTGGTTTACGGCCGTAAACGTCTTGGAATCGTCCATGAGGCCCGAGAGAATATTCTTACGCGCCATTTGGTTTCCTCCGGACGGTCAAGCGGTTTACCGCGGTAAATCGGGGATAGTTCATTTGCGTCCCCATGCCTTGTGTATGAGCTCAGCAACCTCGCCATTCACCGCACTCATGGCCTCCATCGCGCGGTCATAGGTGGCACGGGTAAACTGGTTGCGCTCCACCTCATACAGGGTCTGGTTCGTCATCGCCGCATCCGAAATCGCCACGCTTCGAAGCATGGGATTGGTGAGCACGTGATTGCGGAACATGGAGCGCATGAAGGCAACCATCTGGGTCTGCGGGCCATCCTGCGGGTCGTAGCGGGTCACGAGATAACGAAGCCAGTCGAGATTCATGTTGCCGCCGGCGCCCTTCAGCGTGTTCAGCACTTCGCCCAACATTTGCAGGAACTGGCACATCGACATCACGTCGAGCATCTGCGGATGCACGGTGATGAGCACGGCGGTCGCGCCGCAGATTGCGCTCATCGTCAGGAAGCCAAGCTGGGGAGGGCAGTCGATGACGACGACATCATAGTCGTCGGCGACTGAGGACAGCGCCTCATCCAGGCGGGCAAAGAAGATGCGGCCGTAATCGCTGGTCTTGCCCTGTGCAAGAACGCGCGGTGTATCGTGCTCGAACTCCATCAGTTCGAGATTGCCGGGTACGAGGTCGAGATTGGGGAAATTGGTCTTGCGGATGATTTCCTTCAGCGGCCGCCGCTGGTCGTCGTAACGGATTGCCGCATAAAGCGTCTCGTTCTCGTCGACATCGAATTCCGGCTGGAAGCCGTGGATTGCCGAAAGCGAGGCTTGCGGGTCGAGGTCGACCGCAAGAACACGATGGCCGGTGAGCGCCAGATGCTGGGCGAGGTGGGCCGCACTGGTGGTCTTTCCGCTGCCGCCTTTGAAGTTCACCACGGCAATGACCTGCAGATGTTCGTTGCCCTTGCGGTGCGGAACGTAGCGGGTGCTGCCCCGGGCGTTCTGATCCAGGAACAACCGCATCTCGTCCATCTGCGCAGCAGTGTAGGATCTGCGGCCGGATGGCGTCACCTGGGGGAGGGGACCCTTGCTTTCGAGGGAGAGGTTGCGGAGATAGCCGCTCGTGACGCCGAGAAAGCGGGCAGCCTCCGCAAGCTGAAATTCGCGCAGGCCCTTCATGGCCCGGGGCGGAAACATTTCCAATCGATGCTGCTTCAGCTTGTCTGACAGTTCCTGAGCCTGGCCGATGATCAGCTGATCGACGTCAGAAATTGCTTTATCAATTGTGGGTGCCATGTTCATGGAAATCTCGAAAATGCGATTTAAACAGCGCGCAGGCTATGAAAGCGCATTTAGACGCCGATTCTCATTTTCTTGCAAGGCAATTAGGGTTAACAAGGAGTTAACGCTTTTCGTTGAGAGGCGCCCGAGGGCATTCTTGGCGTCATTGCCAGTTTCAGGAGTGTCTGGAGTCCGAGTATGAGCTGCGGAACCTAAGGGCGGGTTTTCTTCCGTAATGCCGCGAAGATTAACCATATCAGCGCATTAGCGGAGTGCCGCGGCGACTCCAAACCGGTCCGAATCGGATTCGGTAGGCACCGTTGATCTTACTCTACACCCCGTCGAAGTCCATCCATTAGCAGGCGAACAAGGCGCCGGGAACGTTCCCGCCATTCCGGGGAGTCGGGAATGGAGTAGATGCTGGAGAGCGCGTGGAGCAGATCGGTGCTGTTGACATCGCTCCGGATCAACCCCTTGGCGGCGGCGCTGTCGACCAGCTGCCGAAAGGCGCCGGAGATGAGCCCGGCGCTTTCGGCGAAAAGCTCGGAGTTGGAATTGAGCAGAACACGCAGGCTTTGCGCCATGCCGCGCTTTGCGGCAATGTAGCTGACGAAGCGGTTCATCCATTCTTCGAGCGCAACGTCGGCAGGATGTTCGGCCAGAAGTTCGCTTGCAGCTGTCGCGAGATTCTCAAGCTCCCGCCGATAGACGACCTCAACCAGATGCTCGCGGGTGGGAAAATGCCGGTAAAGCGTACCGATGCCAACGCCGGCGCGTCTGGCGATCTCCTCCAGCGAACCTTCGACGCCGTGATCGGCGAAGACGACGGCTGCAACGGCGATCAGCTTGTCGCGGTTGCGCAGCGCATCGGCTCGCATACGCCTTTCGGGCTTTGCGTCGTCTTCGCCTACTTCCTTTCCACCCAAAAGCCTCTCCTGCAGATAAGGGCTTGACGCTGCCGCGCATGCCGCTAGTTTATTCGGAGGCGCCTCCGTTTAACTGGAGTGCCGTGCACTTGTTATCGCAGAAAGAGGCGAAATGTCATGTCTCGATTGCACAAGGCGCCGTAGGTGAACACGAACGCCGCAGCGTGTGGGGCCAGTCTTAGCTTTCGCAGGAGCTCCCCACTCAAGAGCGGCAACTTTTGATGACGATGCAATCCCTCCGGCGAGCCAGGAGAATACCATGACCCGGACAATCAATCTCAAGCTTGATATCAACGGCAAGTCTCACGAGTTAGCCGTCGAACCCCGTGTAACGCTACTCGATGCACTGCGTGAACATCTTGGGCTGACCGGCACAAAGAAGGGCTGCGATCAGGGCCAGTGCGGCGCCTGCACCTGTCATGTCGATGGCAAGCGGGTCCTTTCCTGCCTGACGCTTGCCGCGCAGGTCGAGGGCCGAGAGGTCACGACGATCGAAGGTCTTGCGGGCGAAAACGGTAACCTGCATCCGGTCCAGGCGGCCTTCATCGAACACGACGCCTTCCAGTGCGGCTATTGCACCCCGGGGCAGATTATGTCCGCCGTCGCCTGCATCCGCGAGGGTCATGCGGGTTCAGACGCGGAAATCCGCGAATACATGTCCGGCAATCTCTGTCGGTGCGGAGCCTATAACAGCATCGTTGCGGCGGTGCGCGAAGCGGTGGAGATAGCCTGATGAAAGACTTTTCCTATCTCCGTGCGTCCTCGGCCGATCAGGCGAGCGCGGCAGTCGCCCAGTCGGGTGCGATGTTCATCGCCGGCGGCACGACCCTGCTCGACCTCGCCAAATGCGGCGTGAGCAACCCCGAAACGGTCGTCGATATCACGCATCTTGCCGGCCTCGGCGGGATCACCGTGGATGCCGCCGGCGCCACGATCGGGGCGCTCGCCAAAATGAGCGACGTGGCCGACCACAAGGATATCCGCGCCGCTTTCCCGGCGGTGTCGGAGTCGCTGTCGCTTGCCGCATCCGCCCAGCTTCGCAACATGGCGACGATCGGCGGCAATCTTCTGCAGCGGACCCGCTGTTCCTATTTCCGCGAGCCGGGCGTCTTTGCCGCCTGCAACAAACGCAATCCCGATTCCGGCTGCTCGGCGATTGGCGGCGTGACCCGCAACCACGCGGTTCTCGGCACCAGCAAAGCCTGTATTGCGGCCTATCCCGGCGATCTCGCCGTGGCGCTCGTCGCTTTCGACGCAGTGGTCGAGTTGGGTCGTCGCAAGGTTGCTGTCGACGATTTCTTCCTCATACCCGGCGTTACACCGGACGAGGAAACGGCGCTTGAGCGCGGTGAGATCATCACCGCCATTACCATTCCAGCCTCGACTGCCGCTCGGAACTCGACCTATCTCAAAGTTCGCGACCGGCAGTCTTACGAGTTCGCCGCGGCAAGCGCCGCGGTCGGCCTTGAATTCGAGGCGGACGGTAAGACGGTACGTGATATTCGCGTCGGGCTTGGGGGCGTTGCGACAAAACCCTGGCGGGCACGCGCCGTCGAAAAAGAGCTCACCGGGAAGGTTCTCGACACGCAAGGCGTCGAGAGGGCGAGCCGGCTCGCCGTGGACGGCGCCGTCTCCTCTGGAGGCAACCACTACAAGATCGAACTTGCGCCGCGCGTCGTCGCCCGCGCCATCCTGACAATGGCCCAGAATATGGGAGCCCTCGCATGACCATCATGGAACCCCGCAAACGCGGCGACGCCTCCGACGGCATGATCGGCGGCCGTCAATCCCGCTTCGAAGGCGGCCTGAAGGTCACGGGTGCTGCGACCTATGCGCTGGAATATCCGGTCGAAGGACTGACCCATGCCGTCCTCGTTCAGAGCACCATTCCGGCCGGGCGCGTGGTCTCGATCGATGCCTCCGCCGCGCTTGCCGCGCCGGGTGTGCTGATGGTGCTGACGCCGGACGACGATTTTGGCATGACCGTCGCGACCGACTGGTTTGGCAACCGGCCGGAAAACCAGCCCTATATTCCGCTGCCGCGCGAGGTGCGGTTCAACGGCGAGACAATCGCAGCCGTGGTCGCGGAAAGCCGGGAACAGGCCTTCGAGGCCGCGAAGCTGGTGAGCGTCACCTATGAGGAAGCCCCTCATGTCGCGAGCCTCTTCGATCCGAGGGCGGGCGAAGGCACCGTGATGGATCACCTGAGTTCCGACTGGGGCGATGCCGAAGCCGCGCTTGCCACCGCACCCGTCCAGATCGAGGCGGAATACTCCACGCCCCGCGAGTATCACACCGCGATGGAGCCGCACGGATTGACGGTGAAATGGG
The DNA here is from genome assembly GCF_056755095.1 of Rhizobium sp. SVR5-9E. Lineage (NCBI taxonomy): Bacteria > Pseudomonadati > Pseudomonadota > Alphaproteobacteria > Hyphomicrobiales > Rhizobiaceae > Rhizobium > Rhizobium sp. SVR5-9E. The sequence continues at coordinate 13,382 of NZ_JBNDHS010000035.1, forward strand.
ACGGCGACCAGCTGACGGTCTGGGAGCCCAGCCAATGGTCACACGGCATGGCGCGTACCTATGCGGAATGGTTCAACATCCCCTATGAAAATGTCCGCCTTATCTCCCCCTTCATCGGCGGTGGTTTCGGCTCCAAGGGTGCGGTGCTCGCCTACGGCGCAGTGGCAGCCTTCGCGGCGAGAAAGCTCGGCCGGCCGGTGAAGCTTGCGGTCACCCGCCCGCAGAACTTCACCAGCTATGGCGGGCGCGCCGCGACGCGCCAGACGCTCAGGCTCGGTGCGACGGAGGATGGTATCCTTCAGGCCATCGTCCATCGCGGCGCGAGCGAAACGTCGACTTACGCTGTCTGGCCGGAGCAGACGGGTGCCGCGACGCCGATCCTCTACAAGGTCGAGAATTTCTCGTCGCAGCACCGCGTCGTGCCGGTCAATACCGTGACGCCCGGGGCGCTGCGCGGCCCCGGCAAGAACCCGAGCTCCTTCGGCATCGAAAGCGCCATGGAAGAGCTTGCCTACAAGCTCGGCATGGACCCGCTCGAACTTCGGTTGAAGAACGATGCCGATCACGACTACCAGTCCGGGAAGCCGTGGGCGACCCGCCGGCTCCGCGAAGCCTTGATCGAGGGCGCCGAAGCCTTCGGCTGGTCGAAGCGCAGTCATGCGCCGCGCTCCATGCGTGATGGTAAGACCCTGATCGGCTGGGGCATCGGCTGCGGCACGTTCCCGGTCATCCAGGCGCCGAGCGAGGCAATCATCCGCATTCTCAGGAATGGCCGCGTCGGGGTCGTCAGCGGAGCGATCGACATGGGGCAGGGGACCTATACCATCCTCGCCCAGACCGCGGCCGAGGTCTTCGGCATTCCGGTCGACCAGGTCGAGGTCCATCTCGGCGATTCCCGTCTGCCGGGTTCGGCGATCGCCGGCGGCTCGATGCTGGCGGGTTCCATCGTCGGCGCCGTGCACAAGGCGGCAACCGCCGCCCGTGACGAGCTGATCGGGCTGGCGCTCAGCGACGCAAAGTCGCCGCTGCGCGCGACCGGTGCCAACACGCTGACCTTCAGCGACGGGCGGATTGCCGCACCGCGCGGCGAAGGTCCGTCGCTCACCCTGCCGGAACTGATGGCAGCGCTCGGCCGCGACGAGATCGAAATCCGCCGGAACACGCTGCCGGATGGCGCCACCGCCCAGGAGCATCATCAGGCCTGGACGACGATGGCCAAGGTGCAGGGGCCGACAATGGGCGACTATTCTATGCACAGCTGGTGCGCTCATTTTGCCGAAGTGCGGGTGGATGAGGATTTCGGCACGGTGCGGGTTTCCCGCATGGTTTCGGCCTTCGACTGCGGCCGGCTCTACAATCCGCGGCTGGTGGAAAGCCAGTGGCGCGGCGGCATCATCATGGGCATCGGTCAGGCGCTTCTGGAGGAAGGCCTTGTCGACCTGCGCAACGGCCGCACCGTCAACAACAACATGGGTGATTATCTGGTGCCGACCAATTCGGACGTGCCGGATATCCAGGTGATCTCGGTCGGCGTACCGGATTACAATGCCTCGGCATTGGGCGGCAAGGGCGTCGGCGAAGTCGGCATCGTCGGTGTCGCGCCAGCAATCGCCAACGCTGTCTTTCACGCAACCGGCAAACGAATCCGGGAATTGCCGATCACGCTGGAAAAGCTGATCTGACGGTTGAGCGCGGAAGACTTGCATTCAGGCGTTATCCCTTCTCCGGCTATGGCCGGGGAAGGCTCTCCCGCTCCGGGGCCGAGCCAGGGTGAGATCGTGCGGCGCGCACTCTTACGCTCCGGACGGGCTCGCTACACGGATCAACTGCATAAAAAATGGGCTGGCGTACCGATCCTGCGAAAACAGGCCTGTAATTGACGCGCAGGTTGCGATAAAGGCTGTTTACGCGACCGCCGCCGAAAACTAGCCCCCAGGCTCCGATCGCCAAAATCATCTTATGTAAAGCAATGGCGGCATGGCGTTGAACCGGCCGCAGGAGAAATGCTTATGGCCGTGTTGAGCGAGAATGCGCCCCGTTTCGAGAAGACGACGATGTCGATCCTTGTGGCCGTCAGCTTCTGCCACATGCTGAACGATATCATGCAGTCGCTGCTTGCTTCGCTCTACCCGCTCTTCAAGGCGAACTACGATCTCGACTTCGTCCAGATCGGCCTATTGACGATGACGTTCCAGGTGACGGCTTCGCTGCTGCAGCCGATGGTCGGCATCGTGACCGACCGCTGGCCGATGCCCTATTCGCTGCCGGTCGGCATGGCGAGCACCTTCTGCGGTCTCGTGCTGCTTGGCAATGCCGGAAGCTTCGAACTGCTGCTGGTCGCCGCCAGCCTGATCGGCTTCGGTTCGGCTGTCTTCCATCCGGAATCCTCGCGCGTCGCGCGGCTTGCGTCCGGCGGCCGCCACGGCTTCGCGCAGTCCTTCTTCCAGGTCGGGGGCAATGCCGGACAGGCAATCGGTCCGCTGCTGGCCGCCTTCATCGTGCTGCCGCTCGGCCAGCACAGCGTTTCCTGGCTCGCCGTCATCGCCGTCGTCGGCATGATCGTGCTTGCGCGCGTCGGCAACTGGTACATAAGCCACCGCCGCCAGAACGCCGGCAGGCCGGCCGTCAGCCGCGCCCTGCCGCTGCCGAAGAGCCGGGTCGTCTGGACGCTGCTGATCCTCGTGCTGCTGACTGCGACGAAGAATGTCTACATGGCCAGCATGTCGAGCTACTTCACCTTCTACGTCATCGAGAAGTTCCAGCTGAGCGTCCAGTCGGCGCAGGTCATGCTGTTCCTCTTCCTGGGTTCGGTCGCCGTCGGCACCTTCCTCGGCGGGCCGATCGGCGACAGGTTCGGGGCGCGCTTCGTCATCTGGTTCTCGATCCTCGGCGTCATTCCCTTCGCGTTGCTGCTGCCCTATGCGAATTTCTTTTGGACCTGCGTGCTCAGCGTCGTCATCGGCCTGATCTTCGCCTCCGCCTTCTCGGCGATCGTCGTCTTCGCACAGGAGTTGGTGCCCGGCCGCGTCGGGCTCATTGCCGGCGTGTTCTTCGGCTTCGCCTTCGGCGCGGGCGGCCTCGGCGCTGCCTTCCTCGGCGATTTCGCCGACAGCCACGGCATCGCCTTCGTCTACAAGATCTGCTCGTATCTGCCGCTGCTCGGCCTGTTCACGATCTTCCTGCCGCGCATTCCGAGGTACCGGGTGGCGTGACGCGCCGCCACGCGTGAATTATCCTAAGGCCCTATCGCGCGGCATGCTCTTCCAGTGATAGCGTGCGGCGCAAGGAAATGCCGGAGGATGACATGACCAAGAAGACGCTCGCGGATTGGGCCGCACTCGCCGAAAAGGAGATTGGCGGCTCGCAGGAGAAGCTGACCTGGCATACGCCCGAGGGCATTGTCGTCAAGCCGCTCTATACCGCCGCCGATCTCGAAGGAGTGAGCGATCTCGATTCCCTTCCGGGATTTGCGCCCTTCACTCGCGGGCCGCGAGCGACGATGTATGCCGGCAGACCCTGGACAATCCGGCAATATGCAGGCTTCTCGACGGCCGAGGACTCCAACGCCTTTTACCGCCGTAACCTCGCTGCCGGTCAGAGGGGTCTATCGGTCGCTTTCGATCTCGCCACTCACCGCGGCTATGACAGCGATCATCCGCGCGTCATCGGCGACGTCGGCAAGGCAGGAGTCGCAATCGACTCGGTCGAGGACATGAAGATCCTCTTCGACGGCATTCCGCTGGATGAAATGTCGGTATCGATGACCATGAACGGTGCCGTGATCCCGATCCTCGCCTCCTTCATCGTCGCGGGCGAGGAGCAGGGCGTTTCGCCGGCCGAGCTTTCCGGAACCATTCAGAACGACATTCTGAAGGAGTTCATGGTCCGCAACACCTATATCTATCCGCCAGAACCTTCGATGCGGATCGTCGCCGACATCATCGAATATACGGCGAAGGAAATGCCGAAGTTCAATTCGATTTCGATTTCCGGCTACCACATGCAGGAGGCCGGCGCGACCTTGGTGCAGGAGCTTGCCTTCACGCTCGCCGACGGCCGGGAATATGTCCGTGCCGCAATCGCCAAGGGCCTCAACGTCGACGATTTCGCCGGACGGCTGTCCTTCTTCTTCGCGACCGGCATGAACTTTTTCATGGAAGCCGCGAAACTGCGCGCCGCACGGCTGCTCTGGGCGCGGATCATGGAAGAGTTCGAACCGAAAAAGGCGTCCTCGCTGATGCTGCGGACCCATTGCCAGACGTCGGGCGTGTCGCTGCAGGAGCAGGATCCTTACAACAATATCATCCGGACCGCCTTCGAGGCGATGTCGGCGGTTCTCGGTGGCACCCAGTCGCTGCACACCAATTCCTTCGACGAGGCGATCGCACTGCCGACAGAGTTTTCGGCCCGCATCGCCCGCAACACCCAGCTCATCCTGCAGCACGAGACAGGGGTCACCAAAGTCGTCGATCCTTTAGCCGGCTCTTATTATGTCGAACACCTGACGAACGACCTTGCCGAAAAGGCATGGGCGCTGATCGAGCAGGTCGAAGCGCTTGGCGGCATGACGCGCGCCATCAAAGACGGCCTGCCGAAGCGGCTGATCGAGGAAGCGGCCGCACGGCGGCAGGCTGCGGTGGACAAGGGCGACGAGGTGATCGTCGGGGTCAACAAATACCGGCTCGAGAATGAACACCCGATCGATATTCTCGAGATCGACAACAGCGCGGTGCGAAGCGCGCAGATAAAAAGGCTCGAGGAAACAAAGCGGCGACGCGACAGCGCCGCGGTTGCACAGACACTTAGCACGCTTTCAGAGGTTGCGCGGAGCGGCCAAGGCAATCTGCTGGCTGCGGCGGTCGAGGCAGCGCGGGCGCGCGCCACCGTCGGTGAAATCTCCGATGCAATGCGTAAGGCCTTCGGCGATCACGTCGCCACACCCGAGGTCATCAAGGACGTCTATGGCGAGGCCTATCGCGACGAGCCGGAACTCGCCGTATTGAAAAGCCGGATGTCGGAGGTAACCGGCGCGCTTGGGCGCAAGCCAAAGATCATGGTCGCCAAACTCGGCCAGGACGGCCACGACCGAGGCGCGAAGGTGATCGCGTCGGCTTTCGGGGACATAGGCTTCGACGTGCTTGCCGGTCCGCTGTTCCAGACGCCGGAGGAGGCGGCCCGGATGGCGATCGGAGAAAACGTCAATGTCATTGGCGTCTCATCGCTTGCGGCCGGCCACAAGACACTGCTGCCGCAGCTCGTCGAAGCGTTGCGAGCAAACGGCGGTGGAGATGTCATCGTCATCTGCGGCGGCGTTATCCCACGGCAGGATTATCAGTTTCTGGCCGAAAACGGCGTTTCCGCCATCTTCGGGCCGGGAACCCATGTGCTCGACGCGGCAAACTCGGTGCTCGATCTGCTTCAGGGCATCAGGCGAAACACCTGAAGCCGCCGGCAGCTCAGGGCGCCGGCTGTCCGCCGAAGAATGTGAAATAGCCCCAGGCGGCGCCGAACAGAATAAGGATGGTCAGTACCACGAGAAGCTTTCGCAACGCCGGATTCGGCTTGCGGGGCGGCTTCGGCCTTTGAAATTTGATGACGTTATCATCCATCAAGGCGTCCTAACCTGATTGCGCCGCTGAGGACATTTGGCGCCTGGCATAATCAAAGCAGGCCCCGCTTGGCGAGGTTCGCCATCAATGCCGAAATGCCGAACGTCCATGGCGGGCATTCGGTCGAGAGCCGAACGGTATTGACGAGCGATCCGAGACCGGCGGAAGAAATCTCGACCACATCGCCGACCTTGTGCGTGAAGCCCTGATTGGGAGCGTCCCGATCTTGTGTCGGTGCAAAAAGCGTACCGAGGAACAGCATGAAGCCATCTGGATACTGGTGGTGCGCTCCACAGGTCTGCTTGACGAGATCGCTCGGGTCGCGGCTGATCTTCGACATTGAGCTCTTGCCGTGAAGCACGAACCCGTCCTGGCCGGTGACCTTCAGATCAAGCTCGGCCTTGCGCACGTCGTCAAGGCCATAGCTCGCGTCGAACAGGCGCAGGAGGGGACCGATGGAGCAGGAGGCGTTATTGTCCTTCGCCTTGCCGAGCAGCAGTGCGGAACGGCCCTCGACATCGCGCAGGTTGACATCGTTGCCGAGCGTTGCGCCCTTGATCTCGCCGCGGCTGTTGACCGCGAGCACGATCTCGGGCTCCGGGTTGTTCCAGGTGGAGATCGGATGCAGGCCGACATCGGCACCCCAGCCGACGGAGGAGAGCACCGGCGACTTCGTGAAGACTTCGGCGTCCGGTCCGATGCCGACTTCGAGATATTGTGACCACATCCCCTCATCGATCAGCGCCTGCTTGACTTTGGCCGCTTGCGGCGAGCCCGCCTTGATATTGGCAAGGCTGCCGCCGATCAGCACGCCGACGCGGTCGCGGATCGAGGCCGCGCGATCGGGATTGCCTGCAGCCTTCTCCTCGATCACGCGCTCGATCATCGATTGTGCAAAGGTCACCCCGCAGGCCTTCACAGCCTGAAGATCGACCGGCGCCAGAAAATAGGGTTTTGAAGCGTCAGGACTGCCGGTGCTGTTTGCCGCAATCGCGTCAACGGAGCCGAGCGTCTTGCCCTTGGCCTCACGAACGAAAGCTGCCGGATCGGCTTTCTCCAAAAGCGCACTCAATGTCGGCGCTTCCCTAGATGTGATGTCGACGATCTGTCCATCCCGAAGCGTGATGATCGCGGGGCCAGCCGCCTCCGGGTTCCAGGCGCGGCCAACAAACAAGCCACCTGATGAGGCGGGGTCGAGAAGCTGGGACATGATAACCTCCATCGCGATCGAACTTCTACAGATGATCCTTATCTTGCCGCCTTCGGCAGCGCGCGATATCGATCACATCTCTCCCGGCGGGGCAAGCTCAAACCGCGACGGGAACGACGGTCGCGGGACTCTATGCTGTTCGGCATCGGCCGCAGAGGCTACCGCCGCGCAGCCCAGGCCAGGCCGCGGCGAAGGATGAGAGGCATGTATGGATGGTCGAACTCGGCTGCAGCATGGCCAAGCGCGGAATAGAAGACGCGGCCTACGCCGAAATGGCGTTTGAACACGACAGGCATCACGACATTGCGGGTCGCAGCGTCGTGTTCGCCGGTAAACGTCGTTGTTGCGAGGATTTCGACGGAGGGATCGTAGTGCAGGTAGTACTGCTCCGAGCGATAGTCGAAATCCGGTATGCCATGCATCAAGGGGTCGTTTTGCCGGCTGACGTTCACGCGGAAGTCGATGATGTTACCCGGATGTGAAACCCAGGTGACCCCGGAGACATAGCGGAAGGGGGCGCTTTCCTTGAAAGAAGTAGCAAGCGCGCCATGGTGGCCGCCGAGACCAAGGCCGCCGCGAACGGCTTCCGCCAAAGCATCCGCGTGGGCCTTCTCCAGCTTTTCGCCGGTAATGATCGGAACGACGAGATCCGCCTTCGCGATCACCGGCGAGCCGAAGATGTCGAGATCGCTGGTCACGTCAACGGAAAATCGGTCTTCGCGCAGCAGCTCGCCGACGACGGCCGCGCATTGCTCCGGCTCGTGACCCTGCCAGCCGCCCCAGACGATGATCGCTTTGCGCATGCTCTGTCTCCCTATGCGGATGCCGCAGGATTTCGTAGCACAGTGGCGTTGCGGCCACTCAAACCAGATAACGCCCGTGGTCGAGGATCGCAAGCGAACGCGCCGGTGCGCCGACACGCGGATGGGGTTGACGGCGGCAAGGCATGGCTGTCAGCTCCCGCGTTATCTGTGGGAGGAGTCTGCATGCTAAAATCTTTCGAACATATCGGCATGACGGTGAGCGACATGGATCGCGCCATCGGATTCTATTGTGGCGTGCTTGGCCTTCGCCTGCATTTGCGCAAGGTGATGCCGGACGGCTCGCACGTGGCGTTCCTCGACGCCGGGGGCGGCATGCTGGAAATGTTCGCGCCTCTCCATGGGGCAGCACGCGCGACGGACGTGCCGGAAGGGGTGGCCGGTCTACGCCACCTGACGTTTCTGTTCGGCAGCGTCGACGAAACCTTTGCGAAGCTTGAAGCGGCGGGCGTTGAGGTAAAAGAGCGCCCGCGTCTCGCTTACAATTCAGAAGTTCTGCACAAGGTCGCTTTTCTGCGCGATCCCGATGGCATCCTTATTGAGCTTGCCGAGAGGAAGGACTGAAGCAAAGGTGGTTTTCTTCGACGCGGCCTAGAAGCAGTTCGCTTCAAAATTCTCTTGAGGAAGTAACCACTCCGTAAGCGAAATCTCGTAGCTTTTAATCATGCTATTTACGTTTCGGGTTGGGGCGTCATGGTTCGTAATAAGGAAGATTGGATCAGCCAGCGGGCGTACGCCATTTGGGGGGCCGAAGGGCGCCCCTATGGACGCGACGGGGAGAATTGGGGCCAAGCGGCCGCCGAATTCGAACAGCTCGAGATGACAAGGGCTTCTCCCGATGGGACCGACCTCATCGACAGGTTGCGTGCCAGCGGCCGCCTCATGCGCGTCAGTGATAATGACGCGGTTTGCACTGCGGGCGCTGTCCGGAAACCGCTCCGTCACATGGCCAAGCGCTAGCGATACGCTGCGCGCGGTCTGTGAGAAAAACCCCGCCCGTCCGTGTATCGGCGTGCGCTGTCCTTCTCTGGAAGGGGCAAGGCGGCACAAATAAACCGCGCCGGCCAATCGCCCGGTCTGCGTCGCAATAGTGGGAGGGCGACGGGAGCGAGTTTAGCCGATCTCGCGGCTAATGCTGCGCTTTGTGTTCGGAAGCCAAGGCCAGGATCAGGTCGTCTGCCGCGTCGGCTATGGCCATTGCTACTTCCGCAGCCTCATAACCTTGAGCTTGGGCGGAGCGGATAATTTCCAGAAGTCTCGGCTCGAACACGGCTCGCGTGTGAAGGAGCCGCTTAGTAAACTTGACATTGTCAAAATTGGTATCGAGTAGGTGCATCGGATTTAAACCCTCGCGAAGACTAACGCGAGTGTGTACCGAAGATACGTTGCAATCAAGCCCTTGATTAACGATTCGTAAAGTTACGTCAATTGGCGCCATCTTTTTACCCACAGAAATTATTATAAAGCGAAAGCTGAACCTAAAGCCAAAAACCAATCAATATTAAGTACATACTTCAGGCGAACTCTATACGTTTTTATTATTGACATTGGCGATTGTCTTTTTTCGTACAGCGTTATTTTTGTACCACAGCTGAACGACCAAGGTGGTCACAAAATGACTTCAAGTACGTTACATCTCAGCCCGATATCTTTTTTTGAACGCGCTATTTACCGCCACGGTTGAGATTTCATCCGATAAATACAACAAGACAAAGGCAGAAGTTCATTCCATGGCAACCAAATGACATCGATCAACTTCGTTATCATTTTCGATAAGGGCATGTAGGTCGACGCGACGCTGAGCTCGCGTTAAACGCGAAGCGTACCGGAGCGCTCAAGCAGAATGCGAGGCGCTGTGCGTGATGTGGTCAGTATAGATCAGATCCATGCTCTCGATATTACGATACCCAGCATCCCAGCCCACGTAAGCAGAGAAGCTGCAGTTATTGCCAGGAAGCATTTAAGACGGAGTGTCATCGGCCTCTCTTTCCAAAGCCATGTCAGCTTGTGCTTCAAAGCTTGTGCAGGGCGTATGCGGTAGAGATAGAATTCTCCCGTTATTCATTGAGCGATAGGCGACGGAAAGGGCCGAGCGGCAAATGTCCTTGGTTTTTTCAAGAATCTTCCATAGGCTGTTCAAAGTTTGTAATGGGTCGAATTTGAAACGAGCGATATGCTGCGGGCTGCTAGGCGACTTCTATCGAAAGTGCAGACTGGCAAGCAGCGACGGGGCTCCACACGTTCGCATCTCAGTTTTGACAGCAAGGATTATGCGGCCGTTTACGCAGTCGGGGACATCCACGGTTGCTATGAACAGCTACGTGCGGCCTACGCAGCAATTGAGAAAGACGCTGCTGTCATCGGTGGCCGGTCGCTCGTGATCTTCCTCGGCGACTATGTAGACCGCGGATTGCACTCCAAGTCTGTCATGAATTTTCTGTGCAGTCGGTCCAGCTCGTCATTCGAGTCCGTTTTCCTGTGTGGAAATCACGACGAGGAATTTCTTCAGTTTTGCCTCAATCCATCCCGAAAGCTAGCCTGGCTGGATTTCGGCGGTCGGGAAACGCTCATGTCCTACGGGATTGATGCAGATCATATTTTAAAGTCTGCCGGTGGCGCACAAGGTCTTGCCCAAGCTGTCCGGCAGGTCATTCCTGATCAGCATATCGAATTCCTCAAGGGTCTACCCATCCTCGCAAGAGTTGACGATGTCGTCTTCGTTCACGCCGGCATTCGGCCATCGGTACCGCTCAACGAGCAAAGCGATTACGACCTGACGTGGATACGAGAGCCGTTTCTCTCGAAGGGCCCGGGCTTCGAGTTTACGGTGGTGCACGGTCATACGGTAACCATGGAGCCGAGTTTCGGCCGTCAGCGTATCGGCATTGACACGGGGGTCTATGAAACAGGTCGCCTTACGGTGCTCAAGCTGTTAAATGGCAAAGTTTCATTCGTTGACACGAACAGGGTGTCCTCATAGAGCCGACGCTGTCGGTTCTTACCGCCCGTCTCGCCGACGCTCGGCGGTTGCGGCGCTCGCCGGAATGGCAATCTGCATTGCACCCTGGGAACTCAAAAGCTCTGCCGTCAACCATTTGCTAGGAAGTCCCCCATACAGTGCCGCTGCCAGAGGGCAGGATACGACATGACTGTACGGCTCAAATCCTTGATCGCATTGGCGGCTCTTTCGATAGCAATCTGGGCTGGCGCCATTGCGGCGGCGCGATGGGCTTATTTTAAGTATAGCGATGAGCGCATCAGCCAGCGATACACGGCCAGCAAGCGATAATTAGGTATTGCCGAAATGATGTCTGTAGATTCCTTCTGTGGATAAAAGGTTATTTTAGTATATGTAAAGTCAATTAATATTGATTAAGATTTGGATTGTTGCTACATTTCTAGCGGGTCGGGGCCCTAGAAGCCAATATGTTATTCCCCGAGGGCTCGTCTACACCCCGGCGGGCCCTTTATATTGACGCGGCCTCAGTGCGGATCGAGAAGTTTTGCTTAGTAGTTTTCTGGCTTACCTGAAGCCGGAGTGGCTCAACCACTCTCTATCGCGAAGCGGATGTTTGTATGCCAGGTCGTGAAAGGACTTCGAAAAGTCAGGCCTTGGCAGAAGCCTAGATCACGGGCGCTCACAACCGCATGCTCACACCCAACGATTTGCCTTGAACTTGGTCAGCCTCTCAGGAAACCGCGATTCCGCTCGCCGGGCCGAGCCTCACTGGGCAAGCAGTTCAGCTTTTACCTTAACTTGGTCTCCCGGCTGCAGGAGGGTGTTTTCCTCGGCCTCGACCTCCTTGAATTGACCCTTCACCTCTCGCACGATCGCGTAGCTAAGGTTCGCCCCCTGGATATTGGGATCGAAACGCGAGGCATCGACGGACTGCTCAAGCGCTTCGGACACCAGGCCTTTGTTCGTTGCAATCTGAAGATTGACTTTGTCAATTTCATCTTCGGTATCCTGCAGTTCCTGAGCGAGCTGGGCGCTACGGTCGTTGCGCAGCGTAATCTCGTCCTGGTCGGCCCTGCTTATGTCCTGTTTGGCACGAAGCGAACTTGTGTCGATGTCGAGCAGCGTCGACTCAATGTCGGACGCACGCTGTTCTGATGCCAGCTTGCGCGCACTGAGCGCCAGTCCACGTTCGGCCAGGTCCTCGACCTTGTTTAGATCCTCCCTCGCCAATTCAAGCTGACGCGTCTGGCTCTCGGTCTTCTTCTGCAGCGAAACAATCTCGCTCGAGAGCAACTTCTTCAGATTATCCAAAGCTTCGAGCTGCAGCGCCAGCCGCTTCTTTCGGGAGTCCATGAGTGCGGCTTCGCTCTCAAGCAGTGTTTTTGCATCTGGAAAGTCTTTGAGCTCCTTCGGAGGCGTGATGACATCCTGGTTGGCGATTTCCGCCTGAAGCCGCGCGCGGCGGGCCAAGAGACGGCCCTTCTGCGCCATGTCGACGGAAACCTCGCCCTTGGCGGAAATGAGGTCCCGCCCAAACCGGCCATCCGTGCGGCGCAGTCCCCCAGCCAGTGTCATGGCTTTAGACAAAGTCAGCTTTGGGGTGAACGGATACTCCCCGGGCTTCTCGACATCGCCGGAGACGAAGATGGGGCGGAACTCAGCCAATTCGACGGAGGCGGAAGGCCGGTTCTTGAGACCGAAGAGAATTTCGAGACCGCTCCCGATATCCTCGGCAATCGCGCTGGTGGGCCGGCCAGCTGCCGGCACCTCGCCGAGGAATGGGAGAGACAACGCACCGGATGGACCAACGGTATAAACGCCCGCCACCGAAGACCAGTCACGGATCGTGCCTTCCGCTGTCTGCCATTCGGCCACGCGGATCGTGACCTTGTCCATAACCCCGAGGACGTAATCATCTGCTCCCCACACCTGCGGCATGGTCATGACCATTGCAGCACATGCCAGCAAAACACGTTTCCGCGTGGCGTTCAGACTCTGGGAAAGACTTGCTCTCATGTCCGGAACTCCGCTACCAAAATAAAGGCTGCCTCGATCTAATTTATGGATACGTCCATTCACTAGGTGTGCACAGTATTTCCATCTATTTATCGATGCGCGCTACTCTATTCTGGCGCAAAAAAGCTAAAATGCAACGATTAATGTATTTGGCATATATCTCATAACGTAAAGTACAATGATTTTGGCCGTCAATTTTTCCAAATAGACAAGACTATTGTTTGCAGGAAGGCGTTGAATATTTGCTTGCCGCGTGTACATCATCCGGGTCTATTGATAATGCTTGGATTATCCTGGGGCGCGCAAGGAATTGGATCTTCGGTGGGTCTGAAGCGACCGTCACCAAGCTCGGAGGACGGCTACACCGTTGCCGGGTGATCGCCGTGATGGGTGTGCAGTATTGGCGCCTGATATACGAAAATGTGCTAGGCACGCGAGCAGTGCGCTAGCGCTATGCGCCGCCTTTGGCTGCCCTGTAGGAGGCTATCGGGACGTCTCAATTGCGATGAAGAAGCGCGCCGTAGCCGCAATCCTCGCCTTCGGATGGGCCAGATTGCCGCCACTTCCAAGCAATGTCGCGATATCCGTGTTGAACAGCGCCGCGACCTGCTGAATATGGTCGGCCTCACGCTGCCATGCGCCGCGCCGGATCAGTCGCCGCCACTTCGAATAATACCGCTTCTCGGCCGCTCGGCTGCAGCGGACTTGGAAGTACTCCGCGTAGAGAGCACGCTCGATTGCCTCGGCGCTGCTTTCGGCCTGCAGCGCCACGCCTGCACTCTCAAGGAGCAACCTGCAGGCACTGAGGCACCGGAAAAGATCGGACGCGTCCCTGAATGGGCGGTCCCAATGCCGGCTCGGGAGGGATTCGCTTTGCGAGAGCCGGGTATAGCCGCTGACAAACCAGGCGGCGGTTTGGGCTTCAGCTTGCCCGAAAGCCTCCGGCGGGCGCCCGACTATATCGGCAAGCTCATCGAGCAGAACGGATTTCTGCCCGTCGCGCGTTCGCAGCGCATTATGCCCGCGTATCAGCTCTGCGAATAGATCGAGTTTCTCGTTAGACTTCATGGGAACCAAACTGCGGCGCAATCGACGGAACCGCCACGCGGGTTTATCCTGCTATCATTGGCAGGTTTAAATGTTAATACACAAGCTCCCGGATTCTGAGTTCACAGAAATTCTGCAGCGGCAACACGCAAGATGAACGTCTAGCCGATTTCCGCGATACTATCGCTTTGCGTATCGAAACAAGAAAGCCCAGGGCCGACGGCTCCTGGGCTGTCTATTAGTCTTGCGGGGTTGCCGTTGCTCTAGAAGCCGCTGCCGCCTCGAATTTCGTTAATGATCGTCCCGACGATAATCTTGATGTCAAACCACAGACTGAAGTTTTCTATGTAATAAAGGTCGCTCACGATACGGGCGCGCGCTTTGCATGGCCGGACTGTCGGTCCGCGCAGCCCCCTGAGCTGGGCCAATCCCGTGATGCCCGGCCGAACAGCGTGGCGGCGATGATATTCCGGAACGAGTTCCTCATAGAGCCGCCCGGCCGCCAGCATGTTGATTGCGTGGCATCGCGGACCAACGAGCGACATGTCCCCGCGAAAGACGTTCAAAAGTTGCGGCAACTCGTCGATGTTCGTCCGCCGTAGGATTGCGCCCACACGCGTCAGCCGCGGATCATTGGCAACCGTCTGAGTGACGCCGCTCCTGTCGCAGCTATCGGCGCGCATGGACCGAAATTTCAGGACTTCGATCTGTCGTCCGTTCAGTCCCCATCTCATCTGCCTGAAAAACACTGGTCCAGGATTATCGAGCCTGAGGACCAATGCGATCAAAAGAAAAGCGGGTAGTAAAACAAGTAGTGCCGCTGCCGATACTACAATATCGAGAAGCCGCTTGACCCCAAGCTGAAAGCGCTTCTTTGGCGCAAACGCAGCGACATTCTGAGGCAGAATGAAGGGCCGCGCGACCCCGACAAAGGTCGCGCCCTTCCCCTCTTCACGCTTCAACGGCACTGCGACGCCGACGACGCGGTGTGCGAACTCCATGACTATCCCCAATGCGTGATAGAAAAAAGCATAGCAACACTTGTTCAAAAGTAAATAGCTTGCTTAATGATTAGTTAAAAATTGGTCTAAAGCGCTTCTAGACTGGATTGTGGCACTGAAATATGGACGTCTTGATAGGATAGTTCACGAGAGAAGCACAAACATTACCAGATACGCGTCACAGAAGTGTTACATGATCGGCAAAATCTAGCTTTTGTGATCTACTTAAAACGATAAATGCATTGATTGGCTAAATATTTTATCATCCTGCTTGATAATCATTTTTGATGAGCCATCTGGATGATGCCGCAGCTCTCCGGCTGAGTTATCGGCGCCGCCATCATCCGGAGGCGTTACAATCAATCACCTAAAGCGGACTGTATCCTTAGAAATTTGGATAAGAAAAATATTACTTGATGCTCAGGTAATACTTGTTTAGGATTTCGAGGGTGGAGAAAATAACGAACTGAGATAGCAAATGTACCCGCAATGCTTGCTGCGTTGCATTGGCGAAGTCGTGTGTTGAAGGGCGTCGCATGAAGTTTGGTACGAGTGGTGTTCGGGGCCTTGTCGAAGACTTGCTTGGCGGCGGCGCCTATATCTACGCCACTGGTTTTGCGAGACATATGCTCAATCGGGGCGATCTAGGCGCCGGCGACGAAGTTCTCGTTGGCCAGGACTATCGCCAATCAAGTCCGGAAATCGCGAATATCTGCGATGCCGCGCTTCGGGCCGAGGGTCTGATTCCAATCCATTGTGGAGCGGTTCCGACACCGGCGCTGGCACTGTTTGCCGCTGAACTGGGGGCGCCCGCGCTTATGATCACAGGCTCGCATATCCCTGCGGACCGTAACGGCATCAAGTTCTACCGCCCGGACGGAGAGATCGATAAGTCCGACGAGGCGGCGATTGGCGATGAAGCGGCACGGGTGGAACTCCCGCGCGGAGCACTTTCGCCTGTAAGTAACCTGCGCGCTGCCGAAGCGTGTACGTCGTTGTTCGCCGCGCGGAACCGCGATCTTTTGCCGCCGGGCGCTCTGACCGGATTGAAAATCGGCGTCTACCAGCACAGTACCGTTGCGCGCGACCTGCTTGTTGATGTGCTGTCCTCTTACGGCGCCACGGTGGTCCCCCTTGGCCGTTTCGAAAGCTTCATTCCGGTCGATACCGAAGCGCTCTCTCCGCACACACTGACGCTTCTGAGAGAGTGGGTCAGTAGCCTAGAGCTGGACGCGATCGTATCGGCTGACGGCGACGGCGATCGGCCGCTTGTTGCCGACGAAGACGGAACTCCTTTGCGCGGTGATCTGCTAGGGATCGTTGCCGCGAGATTCCTTGGTGCAACAACGGTCGTTACACCTGTTACCTCCAATTCCGGCATCGAGAATGCTCGGGACCTGCGCGTCGTGCGCACTCGCGTCGGGTCGCCTTATGTAATTGCCGAGATGGACGAGGCCGTGCGTGCCGGCGACGGGAATGTCGTCGGTTTCGAGGCGAATGGCGGCTTCCTGACTGCCAGTCCGTTTATCGCCAACGGCCGCCCTTTCAAACCGCTTCCGACGCGCGACAGCTTTGTCCCAATTCTGGCTGCTCTAAACCTCATGGCCTGCCGGCAGATAAAGCTTTCCGAAATAGGTGATCAGTTCGAGTTCTTCGTCGCCAAGGCCGACCGCTTGGAAAATTTTCCGACGGAGACCAGCGACGCACTGATGCGTCACCTGCGTTCGTCAGATGACGCCATTAGTGCTTTTCTTGCCCCGCTTGGATCCAGCGTAGGCAAAAGCGACGTCGATGGCCTGCGGATAACCCTGGCGGGCGGCGACGTCATTCATTTCAGGCCGTCAGGCAACGCGCCGGAAATGCGCTGTTACGTTGAGAGTAAGACCGACCGTGGGGCCGACGCCTTGTTAAGCCGTGGCCTGGATATCATACGAAACTGGGCTGAAGGGCGCGCGGGACACGCCCGAATGTGACGCATTCTCACTCGTCTCCAGGGATCAAACCTCGAAGGAAATGCAATGTCAGCAAGAGTCGTGCCCGTGATCATGGCAGGCGGCAAGGGAACCAGGTTATGGCCACTCTCCCGCTCCAGTGCACCAAAGCAGTTCATTCGTTTCATCGGCGATCAAACGCTCTTCCAGGATACGCTCGCAAGGCTCGCCGACGGCGCACTTTTCGAGGCGCCCGTCGTTGTGACCAACGAGGAATTCCGCTTCCTGGTCGCCGAACAGGCGCGCGAAAAGGGGGTTAAGTTGTCGGCTGTTCTTCTGGAGCCCGTCGCGCGTAACACAGCGCCGGCGGTCGCCGCAGCCGCCTGCCTGATCGCCGAAGAGTATGGCGAGGACGTCATTATCCAGGTACTCGCTTCCGATCACGAGATCGTAGCCGACGAGAGCTATTTCGACGCCATCAAGCTTGCGCGCGAGGCGGCGGCGGACGGCATGCTCGTTACCTTCGGCATCGCGCCGACCACGCCGGCGACAGGCTACGGCTACATCGAGACGGGTGAGACACTGCCCTCCGGTGCCCACAGGGTCAGGACCTTTGTGGAAAAGCCATCCGCCGAGGAGGCGGAGAGGTTGCTGGCTGCCGGGCGCTTCCTGTGGAATTCAGGAATATTCATGCTCCCTGTGGGCAAGCTGCTTGCAGAGTATCGCAGGTTTGCTCCGGACGTTCTCCGTAATGCCGAGGCAGCCGTCAAGAAGGCCGTGCGAGACCTTGATTTCACACGGCTTGACGCTCAGAGCTTTGCGCAGTGCCCGGACATCTCGATCGACTACGCGATCATGGAGAAGACGGAAAACGCGGCGGTCGTGCCCGCCCGGTTCAGCTGGTCGGACCTTGGAAGCTGGGATTCCGTCTGGAAAAGCGGCAAGCGGGATGCCGAGGGTAATCTGGCGGCCGCCAACACCACGCTGGTCAACACCAGGAATTCGCTGGTCATGACCCATGGTGTGCATCTCGCCGTGCAGGGACTTGAAGACGTTGCCGTCATAGCCAGCGAGGACGCCGTCTATGTGGGCCGGCTGAAGGACAGCCAGAATGTCGGCAGCCTGGTCAAGACGCTCGCCGCAAAGTCGCCCACCGCCAAGCTCACCGAGACCCATCCGACCTCATACAGACCTTGGGGAGGATATACGTCGGTGTTGAACGGCGAGCGGTTCCAGGTCAAGCGCATCTTCGTCACGCCAGGCAAGAAGCTCTCGCTGCAGCGACACCATCACCGCTCCGAGCACTGGATCGTCGTAAAGGGTACCGCAGAAGTGACGATCGGCGAGGAGATCAAGATGCTGAGAGAAAACGAGTCCGTATACATCCCCCTCGGTGAAGTGCACCGTCTCGCCAACCCGGGCAAGATCCTGCTTGAGCTCATCGAAGTGCAGACAGGCTCCTATCTCGGTGAGGACGATATCATCCGCATTGTCGATGAGTTCGGCCGCCAGTAGCGGCCGACCGACGTGGCTATGGGGTGGCGACGGAATCGCGCGAGGGCAGCAACACGGAAGGCAGGCAGATGAGTGACTACAATGTCGATTGCATTGTCATCGGCGGCGGGGTCGTCGGCCTCGCCATTGCGCGTCGCCTCGCCATGGCAGGCTTGGAAACTCTGGTGCTTGAACGCAACGGCGCCATCGGCATGGAGACCTCGTCGCGGAACTCCGAGGTCATTCACGCAGGGCTGTATTACCCGCCGGGATCGATCCGCGCGCTTGCATGCGTGCACGGCCGACGCATGCTTTACCGCTATTGCACGCTTCACAATGTGCCGTTTCGCCGGTGCGGGAAACTCATGCTGGCAACTTCGGACGACCAGCGCCCCAAGCTTAAGGCAATCTTCGACAATGCCGTTGAAAATGGCGTCGAGGGCCTGTCCTGGAAGACGCGGGAAGAGATCCGGGAGCTGGAGCCGGACGTAGCCTGCGTTGCCGGTTTTCTATCCGGCGAGACCGGCATTATCGATAGTCATGCCTTTATGCAGGCTCTTGAGGCTGACCTGCAAGCCGCGGGCGGCCTTCTTGTCCTGCATACGCAAGTTGGCCGGCTGCAGCCGGATGGTACTTCGATCTCCGTCACGACGACCGGCAGCGATGCGATGGAGGTCACCGCGCGCTATGTCGTTAATGCGGCCGGCCATGGCGCGCCACGCCTTGCGGCGCAAACATCGGGTCTTTCCAGCGAAGCTATTCCGCGGCAATGGTACGCCAAAGGCAACTATTTTTCGCTCACAGGGCGCCAGCCCTTTTCCAGGCTGGTCTATCCGCTGCCGGAGGCAGCCGGCCTCGGCGTTCATGCCACGATCGACATGCAAGGAAATTGCCGCTTCGGACCGGACGTCGAATGGGTCGAGCGCGAAGATGACCTGTCGGTGGATCCTGCTCGATCCGCCGCGTTCTACAAAGCGATCAAGGTCTATTGGCCCGGTTTGCAGGAGGGGTCGCTGCAGCCGGCATATGCGGGTATGAGGCCCAAGATTCATGGCCCCGAAATGTCTCAGCCGGACTTTCGCATCGACGGACCCGCCGAGCATGGTGTCCCAGGGCTTGTGAACCTTTTCGGCATCGAAAGTCCAGGATTGACCAGTTCACTCGCGCTCGCCGAACTTGTCGCCGCGAAACTCGGTCTGGGTCAAGAGACCAAGGAGGCGGCGGAATAACTAGGTCATGGATGGTCGCGACTCTATCGTTCATAGTCGTTTTTGTAACGGATACGTAATAGTTGCCATGACAATCAGACGGAGGTCGCTTTTTGACCACAGCCTGCGGCAAGAATACTTGATCGTATATTTTCATGATCAAAATTATGCTTGGATGGTCTGGCTCTCACTGCTAAATATTCTGGCATCGTTGAAACTCTCGTCTTTCATGCAAGTTGTTGTTCAGCCAGATGGGGGCCTGGTCATGTTTGCCGATCTGAATGGTGTGCCGCCCCAATGGTGCGAAGTGTGCGTCGTCGGCGCTGGTCCCGTCGGTTTGGCCGTAGCTTTGACGCTTGCGGCGAATGGGATCAGGACGCTCCTTCTGGAGTCGGGAGCAGAACGGCCGGACAGGCGGACGCGGGAGTTGTCCTCCCTCGCGTCTTACAACGAAAAGCACCATCACTCTTCGGAGGCGACTGTGGTGCGCGCGCTGGGCGGGACGTCTCTTCGCTGGGGCGGGCGGTGCGTGGAGTATAACGACATTGATTTCGAGCAACGGGATTATGTCACCGACAGCATCTGGCCGATCGGACACGATGCATTGAAGCCGTTTTACGCTGCCGCGCGTAAAATGCTCACGGCCGACCACAATGAGAGGCCGGATGATGCGGGCGATGATATCTTTGAACTCTCGCTTGAAAGCTGGACACGAACCCAGAACACCGCGCGCGCAAATTTCAACAGGCTGCAGAGCGAGACATCGCTGAAAATCGTCAAGAATTGCACCGCAACCAAGCTGCACCTCGACGTTGATACCGGGCGCCTGAGGGCGCTAACTGCCATCACCGGACGATCCAGCCGGTTGATCCATGCGCCACATTTCGTGCTTGCGGGAGGCGGCCGCGAGAATACGAGACTGCTGCTGGAACTGCAGACGGAAAAGCCTGATCTCTTCGGCGGCCTCGATGGTCCGCTGGGCCGGTTTTACATGGGCCACCTGACCGGAGAGATATCGACGATCACATTCGCATCGGCAGCCCGCGCAGCAAAGTTCCTCTTCAAATCCTCGCGAAGCGGAACCGTTATTCGCGAGCGTTTCGTGCCGACAGCCGGGGTGCAGAAGGCGAACCACCTGCTCAATATTGCCTTTTGGCCCGACAGCTTGCGTCCGGATGAGGTCATTGTTGGAAATGGGGCCGTCTCGCTCTTTTATATGGCGCGTCACCTAATAAGGCGCTCCCGTGATCCGGTCTTCCGCAACTCGATTTCAGCGCGCGAGGCCTCGAGCGCACATTTCAGGAATATCGCCATACATCCGATGCAGACCCTCTACGGCAGCTCACGGCTTCTCGTTGGTAAGTTTCTGTCGCCCGAGAGATATCCGCAATTCTCGTTCGTGAGCCCGACAAATACTTATCTATTGCGCTATCACGCTGAACATTCGCCCTTTTCGCGAAGTCGCGTCACGTTAAGCCCGGCGACCGATGCGAATGGCTCCCATCGTCTGGACGTCGATTTTCGCTATTCGCCCGAGGATTTTCGCTCGGTCATGAGAGCCCACCGCTTGCTTGGAGAAAGACTTGAGCAAACGGGCATGGGGCGGCTGACATTTTTAAGACCTGAGGAAACTCTCGAGGAGTGGATAGCCGCCCAGGCGATCGACGGATATCATCAGATCGGTTTGACCCGCATGTCATCGGACCGTCACAAAGGTATCGTTGACGGCGATTGCCGAACCCATGACGTCGCCAATCTTTTCGTTGCCGGCAGTTCGGTGTTTCCAAGCTCGAGTCAGGCGAATCCGACGCTGCCAGCCGTTGCAATGTCCCTGCGATTGGCGGCGCATTTGACGAGCTTGATCGGCCGGACGCGACGACCTCCTGCTTTGACACCCGGGAGTTGAGGTCTAAGATGTGCGCTGCGATACCGCCTATCCTAGTTGTGGCTGACCTCGAGAACTGCATTGTTTCCGACCGGAGGTGTTGGGGTGGCAACGAGTAAGCGCCTTGCAGTAAATGTTCTCTCCGGCGTGCTCACAAATGTGACGCGCATCGGTCTACAGGCGATCCTCCTGCCGCTGATGGCCAATCTGCTCGGTCCTAGCGAACTCGGCGTCTACGCACTTGCACTGCCGATCATATCGTTTGTGATGCTTCTATCTGACGCCGGTCTCGGAGATAGCCTGGCTCGGGAGAAAACCGATGACCACCTCGTCTGGTCAAGCGCCTTCTGGGCGCTCCTCGTGGGCGGCGTCGTTCTGATGGGTCTCGTGTGGTTGGCTTCCGTTGCAGTCGCCCACTTCGCCAGCCAGCCGAGATTGCCGGAGATCATATTTGCGCTGAGCTTTACACTTCTTATGGTCGTCGTGAGCGTTATCCCGAATGCACGGCTGCTGCGGCAGGGCAACCTTGTCCCAAATGCGGCCGCCGATCTTGCCGGTAACATCCTGGGCGCCGTCGTCGGCATATCGATGGCCCTGCTGGGCTTCGGTGTATGGTCGATGGTCACTCTTTATGTGACGACCTACACGACGCGCGCCATTGTTCTCAATGCGGCCTCACCGTTCCTGCCACGGCTGCAGTTTAGTTTGAGATCGCTTTTTTCCCATACTGGAATGGGTAGCCAGATCCTGTCTACGCGTCTTATGGATCTCTTGACGCGCATGTTTGAGAATTCGCAGGTTTCTCGCAAGCTCGGAGCCGCAGCGCTGGGCGGTTATAGTTACGCCAACCAGATCGGTTATTTTGCTGCAAACGCCGTCGGCAACCCGCTCTGGGCGAACCTTTACTACATTGCCATCAACCGATCGAAGGCTGAAGTCAGCGCGCACTACATTCACTCGCACAGGATCTTTTCGCTGATTGTGTTTCCAGCCTCGACGGTCCTCGCGCTGGCCATGCCGGCGCTCGTGCCGATACTGTTCGGCCGCGAGTGGCTGGAAGCGATACCTTCCATTATGATCATGGTGCTTGCTACCCCATTCGGAAACCTCGGCGCCTTCCAAACAGCGGTTCTTTTCGCCCGGAATCGCGGAGGGCTCGTCGTTACGGGCCTGGGGGTTACGATGGTCTTTCGGATCCTCGTGGTTCTGCTCGCTTGGCCGTTCGGTATCTTCGGCCTCTCGGTTGGTCTGGCCGCCACCAACGTCCTTTACTTTGTGGGGACGATCGTTTTCATCGCGCCGATCGTCGGAGTCCCGCGGCTACCGCTCTTGCGGGTGATCGCATCCCCCCTTCTTGCAAGTGTCGCTTGCGGTGCTGCTTTTGCGGTGCTTGCGGGCCCTGAGGCAAGCTTGCTTCGCCTGATCGGTGCGGGCGCTCTTTCCCTGCCGGTGTACCTCGTGAGTCTGCTGCTTTTTGATTTTCGCTTGGCATTATCTGACCTGAAGTCGGCTGCTGGGATCCTCGGCTTCAACGGCAAGCTGCCCGTGGCGGGCGTTGAAACATGAAAGAATGGGCTGCCATTTTGCTGGCTGCCACTGCGAGGCAAAGCCGTAACCGGATGGCGGCATGGCCGTGTATGGCGACAGTTCTCTTCTAGCGGATGCTAGCCGAAGCGATATGGCCCTGGGAGCCGTCGGTGGTCGGCAGGAGCTCGCCGAAACCTACACTCTTGCAGTGCGGCGAGCTCCCTCCAGGGCTCCAATACAACCGTGCGGCAAAACACCGCACGCATTGTGGCGCGAATTTTATGCCGCAGCGCCGGAGCCCAACAACCGCTCGCGACTCCGTTTACCGCTAAGCAAGGTTTTGCCGCTAAACGACCCTCGCGCAAAGGCCGGTCCACGCGCGATCCTCTTCACGGTGATCTTCCACCATGCACCAGTTTCGCATCCAGATTGCAAAGATTCGGGCGCTTCATCTGATCGCTGCGGCGGCTTTGGCAGTTTCGGTCTCGGTTCAGCTGCTCGCAGGCATTTTTCCCGGATCAGTTCTCAACGCCATTGCCATCGCGTGGCGCGTCGAGACATGGGGCCTGGTCATCGCATTGCTTGCCACTCTCGCCGGCGCCCATCGACTTGGTTGGACACGCCGGCAGGTCGAGGCGCGCGACGAGGCGCGTGCCCATCTGGTCGAAAGAGACAGCCTGACGAATGCTTACTCCCGCTATCGCTTCATGGAGCTTCTTGAAGAGAAGCTAAAACGAATCCGCAGCCAACAGATGGCCGGCCAGGCGCCGGGCGAATTCACGTTGATGCTGATCGATGTTGATCATTTCAAGAAGATCAACGACACCTTTGGTCATGCGGCCGGCGATCAGGTGCTCAAAACGGTCGTTCAGGTGGCGGCAGCAAGGACGAATTGGACCGTTGGCCGTCTTGGTGGCGACGAGTTCGCGATCATCATCGAGGACACGGATTATCGTCATATCCTTGGCGACACGACGAATTTCATGCAAAAACTAGCGGAATTGTTGCGCAAGGAAAATGAGAAGAACGGCTATGATGGCGTCTCGATCGGCCTTGCGCAGGCGCCCCTTCATGCTGGCCTCGCCGACGCCCTTCTGACATGCGCCGATATCGCGCTCTATCAGGCCAAACGCAACGGCCGCAATCAGTTTGCCTTCTTCGATTCAGATATGCAGCGCACGCAGATCAGGGAGCGGCTGGTGGCTCGGGAACTGCGCGCCGCCATTCTCCTCAACCATCTTGCCGTTTACTATCAACCGATTGTCGATCACGAAAATAGCATTGTTAGCGCCGAAGCGCTGGTGCGCTGGCACGATCCGGTACGCCGCGTGGTAATTCCGCCTAGCGAGTTCATCCCCATTGCGGAGCAATCCGGCCTCATCGACAGTCTCGGCGAATGGGTATTCCGGCGGGTTTGCAAAGACTACGCTCGAAGTGGTTTCAAGTCGATCGCCGTTAATGTCTCCGGGGCGCAGCTCATGCACGATCAGCTCGTGCCAATGCTGCGCGAGGTTCTGCGAGAAACCGGCTGCAGCGCTGAGAACTTCGTGCTCGAAATTACGGAGACGGTGGCACTGAACGCGACCCCGACGGTCATCAACACCGTATGCCAGTTGAAGGAAATGGGATTCCGGCTCTCGCTGGACGATTTCGGAACCGGCAACAGCGGCTTCGCCTTGATGCGCGAACTGCCTTTCGACATCATCAAGATCGACAAGAGCTATGTTCAGAAGCTCGGCGACGATGCGATCGCCCAGGTTTTTGTTTCCGGGATAGGCAGGCTCGGTGAGATGCTCGGTTTCGAAGTGGTCGCTGAAGGGATCGAGTCATCCGAGCACAAGCTCTTGGCGCGGGGCGCTGGTTCGACGCGCTTCCAGGGCTACCTGTTCGGCAAGCCCGAGCCGTTGCCCCAGGCGGAGCCGATCGCGGCTCAAGGATAGCCCACAAGAGAAAGCCGGATTGTCACCACGCGACCTGGGCGACGAGGTACGCTCGCAGGCGGCCCCCTTCGAAGAGATGCGGAGACTGAGATCGGGTGAGAATAAAGTGGTAGCTATACCTTTGGTCGCGTTGCTTTTCCATCGTGTTTGTATAAGCTTTTAAAGTATTGTTTTTCACAGCAACTGTGAACACGAGTAAAATGCGTAAGAAAATCCTGATCAATGGCAAGTTCCTGCTGGCGGCGCTGGAAGGCATGCCCCGCGTCGGGCGGGAAATAACAACGGGTTTCGATCAGCTGTTGGAACGCCCGGAATACCAGGATATCACCATAGAGCTTGTCGGCCCTAAGGGTACCGCATCGCAGGCAAGCTATCGCAACATCAAGATTGTCGAAACGGGGCGCTTCAAAGGTCCGTTCTGGGAACAGTTCACCCTTCCCTGGTATGCCAAGGGCACTTACTGCCTGAACTTTACCGGCACGGCGCCGCTCATCAAAAGCAACGGCTGCGTGGTGGTGCATGACGCCCAGTTCCGATCGACCAGCAAATCACACAGCCTGAAGAGCTTCGTGCTCTACAATCTGATCACCACAGTCGTCTCGCGTCGGTATAAGACGATCATCACAGTGTCGAACTACGCCAAACGGGAGATCCAGGACTTCAATGTCACCCGCAGGAGCGATATCCATGTGGTGCCCAACGGCGTTGACCACGTGCTGCGCTTTACCGCCGATCCGGGCGTTCTCGGCAAGTATGGCTTGGCTGATAAGGGCTATGCGCTCGCAAACAGCTACATCTACGCCCATAAGAACGTGAAGACCCTGCTGGAGGCGTTTTCCAAGGGGCCATCCGACTTTCCCTTGGTGCTCTTCGGATCCTCCAAGCGGGAAGATTATGATGCCCATGGCATCCCCGTCCCTCCGAATGTCAAATTCCTGGGCAGGATCTCCGACGTCGAACTTGTCTCGCTGATGGCGCGGGCGCGGATGTTCTTGTTTCCATCGACGACGGAGGGGTTTGGCTTGCCGCCATTGGAAGCCATGCAGCTCGGCTGTCCGACGATCTGCGCCAAGGCGGGCGCCATGCCGGAAAATTGCCGCGACGGCGCCCTTTATGCGGACCCGTTTTCAGCGGCCGACTGGGCCGACAAGATCATTGCGCTTTGGAACGATGAGGCGGAGCAGGCCCGCCTGTCCGCCGCCGGTCGAGTGGCAGCGGAGCGTTTCAGATGGCTTTCGGCTGCAAGGGACTATCTGGATATTTTGCGTCAGGATGCTTGATGGGAATGATTTCCGCAGTGCCTGGCTGATCCTTTGCCATGGCCATGAACGTCGGTTCGTCGATGTGAGGACCTGTGGGCATTTCGATCATGCGCCAGATCACACTGTTGACCGGCCACCACGCAAGATTCTTGACATAGTCGATGAATGTAAAGCGATAGCCATGTTGAGCCAGCGTGGCCAACATCTCGTCAGCCCGTTCCCTTTGCCCTGTCAGCCGCCAGCGGACCGTGAGCCGGCACATCTGGCCGAGCCAGTTTTGCAGGGATTGGCGATAGCCCTTATCATCGTCAAATGCTGCGCGCCCGTAGTGGTGTAGCACATGCATGTGGACCAGTTCACGTTTTATGCCCTTCTTCTTAAGCTCCTTGCCGGTGACGCTCTCGTCGTGAGCCCGGTTGTAGACCAGCGGCTCGGGAATGTAGGCAAACTTGCCGCGCAAGGCACAGCGCACCACAACATGCGGATCGGGTGACCAGTAGTCGTCAATGAGATTTCCGCGCAGGTCATCATGCATGCGTATGAAAAAATGGTGATAGGCGAGCCAGGCAGTTCTGCCACGCATCATTCCTTGAACGATTTCCCTGCCGTCGTGCACAAGTGTGCCCTGCGGCATGCGCGCCCGTCTCACGAGGTCGGCGAAGACATCCTGACACAGGACCACCTCTATTTCTGGATCGGACTGCGCGACGTCGACAAATCGCTCGATGCAATCCGCCCGCACAAGGTCATCGGCACACAGAAGCTTCGCATAGACCGCGTCGGCAGGTACATGCGAAAAGGCCTTGTTCCAATTTTCCGGCAGCGGCAGCACGTGCTCGTTAGTAAATTCCAACACGGGAATGCGCTGACCCTTGAAACTTTCGATGACCTTTGCGGAATCGTCGGTGCTGGCATTGTTGAGAACGACATGGACGATGTTCGGGTAGGTCTGCGCCTGAACGCTCGCCATTGCTCTGGCGAGATATTTGCCGCCATTGTAAACCGGGGTAACGATTGCCACGAGTGGCATGTTCGCCGGCGTCAGAGGTGCAGTCGTCGCGCTCATATTGCTCCTCACCTTTCACCCGTATACACTTCACAAACGAGGGCTCGTCGAACGATCGGCGACAGGCCCTCCGTTCACTTCACTCTGCCGCCTGCATGACCGGCAGCGGGAAGAACACTGCGTCCTGCTCCGCATAGAGCTGATCGATCAGACGTCCTTCGGGTCTGTCGATGTCGGCGAAGGTCAAGGGCTGATCCTTCGGAATAAACTTATTCACCGTACATCCAACTGCCAGGCCAATCGGAATGAGCCCTTCGGAGCGGACCGTTTCGATGTTTTCCAACATGCCGTAGGCCGCGTAACCGCCGAATTCGTCAATGAGGTCGCCGGGCGTAAGATCCTTCTTGGCCAGCGCGACTATTCCAACACTCGGGCCTGCTTTCGGTGCTAAAGTCGGATCCTCGAAGAGCACAGCGCGGGCGATCGACCCCGGCACCTCGAAATGGCAGAGATGATAGGGCGCGTAGAAGCAGTAGTAGGGGCCTGGGCCCATCTTGTAGTAATTGAGGAAGTGCGCCTGCTTTTGATCGCCATCGGTCTGTTTAGCCAGCACAAAGACCCCGGGCCCGGGGCGCGCGCCCATGACGTAATCGACGTAGCCCGGTCCGTCGCCTATCTGGTCGAGGTACTCACTGAAACCCGAAATCGTTTCTTCCAGCGGCACGAGTGGTTTATAGGGATCGCCGCCGGAAAAATCCGGCCCGATCATGCCGCGCTTGGCGACCTTCATGCCGGTTCCGTTGGCAATCACCGCCTGTTCGAAGGAAATCTTGGTGCCGTCGGCGAACGACGTCACCATGGCGGCCTTCAGTCCCCATTTAGCGGCAAATCCGGCCTGCGTCGCAGGCGTCCGGTACGGATCGTAAAGCCCCTTGATGTTTCCGCACAGCACAGCTTTCAAGCCGATCCCTTCGACATATCGAACAAGGTTCATCTGCGCACCGGGCTGATCACCATCAGCCGCCGTGTAGACGACACCCCGCTCGTCCGCTTTTTTCTTGAGGATCGGGCCGATCGTTCCGTCGAGTTCAGCATTGACTTGTACGATGTGTTTGCCGCCGTTGATTGCGGCAATGACCGCCCTTGCGGCAAATTCCATCGAACCGGTCGCCTCAACGAAGGCATCAAGGCCCGCCGCGTTGGCTATGAAGTCGGCATTGGTCGTGATGGCTGGCGTCCCGGCGGCAATCGCCGCGTCGAGCTCAGCTTGCGTCTCGCACCGGACCGGCTCGATGCCAAGATCGGTGAAGGCTTCCTCAGCATGTTCTATCGTGCGATTTGAAATCGCCGCCATGCGCATGCCTGGCGTGGAATTCACGATTGTCCGGGTAATCGCCTTTCCCTGGACACCCGCGCCGACCATGCCCACAAGGACCGGACGGTTTTCGGCCTCACGTCTTTTTAGAGCGTTATCAACGATAATCATGACACTTGATCCCCAGCCTGCAATTTCTGACCTAGTCGCGCCATACCTTCCATGGCGCTCCGCTTTGCCATTTCGCCTCCAAGGCCATTTTGTCCCGGAGGGTATCCATGCTTGCCCAGTAGCCAGTGTGGCGGAAGCTCGCGAGCTGGCCTGCCTTGATCATGCGAGACATTGGATCGTCCTCCCACATCTGATGATCGCCATCGATAACCTCGAAGACTTCTGGTTCACAGACGAAGAAGCCACCGTTGATCATACCGCCATCCGTGGCGCCCTTTTCCCGGAACGCCTCAACATGTGTTCCATGCTCGGATAGACGAAGCACGCCGTAGCGGCCCGGCTGCGACACCGCCGTCAAGGTGCACCACTTGCCCTGCTGTTTATGGAAGGCGAAAAGATCGTGGATGTTGACGTCCGACACGCCGTCCCCATAGGTCAGCATGAAAGTGTCTTCGCCGAGATACTTTCGGGCCCGCTTTATGCGGCCGGCCGTCAGGGTTTCGATCCCGGTGTCAATGACCGTGACCTTCCACTTCTCCGCTTTCGCCTCAAGCCATTCGACGCTGCCTGTTGCGAGGTCGATCGTGAAATCAGTGATGCTGGCGTAATACCTCAGGAAATAATCCCGGATGTAGTCGACCTTGTAGCCGCCAAGCACGACGAAGTCATTGTAGCCATAGTAGCTATAGATCTTCATGATGTGCCATAGGATCGGCTTGCCGCCGATTTCCGCCATTGGCTTCGGCCGGATGGATGTTTCTTCACTGAGCCTCGTGCCGAACCCGCCGGCCAGCATTGCGACCTTCACCATAACCCCACCCCTCTACGCCACTTATTGAGCCGCTCTCACGGTCTCGACGTTCTGCCACTCCAGGTCACGGTTGAGACGTTCGCTGGCGATATGCCCTTGCAGAACAACGAGACGGATCAGATTGGAGCTTCGGAAGTCACCGTCCTGGAAGTTCATGCGTGTCAGCCCGGCGATGAGATTTTGTACGGACTGATTTAGATCGACCACAGGCTGGTGCGATGGCGCGAGCTGCTCGTACAGGCTGAAATCAGCCTGGTACGAGCGGCTATCAACCGGTGCTTTGTGATTGATTGAAATCCTTGTTCCAGGAACGGCCGCGGCGACTGCCTCTGCCAAATCCTTGACTTGATAGTTGCTTCGGTTCGAGCCGGCATTCACCGCGAGATAACGTCCGCCGTTTTCTGCCACTCGGTCGATCGCCCATTCCATGGCGCGCGCCATGTCGGCAACATCGATCATCGGCCGCCAAGGCGTACCGTCCGAAAGAACGGTGATCTCGCCGCGAGTCAGAGCGCAGGCGACGTAATCATTGAGCACGAGGTCCAGACGCAGCCGGTCTGACATGCCACACGCCGTGGCGAACCTCAGGCACGTGATGACCATATCCGTCCGGAGATTTTCCAGCTCTTTTTCCGTACCGATCTTCGACTTGGCATAGGCGGTAATCGGATTGAGCTCGTCGGTCTCCTTGCGCGGCCCGCCTTGCGCGATGCCATAGACACTGCACGAGGACGCGAACACGAAGTTCTTCACGCCAACCTCTGCCGCATATCTGGCCACCATAACCGCGGAATCCTGATTGATTTCCTTGGTCACAGCCTCGAACTGGTTTCCCATCGGATCGTTTGAAATGGCGGCGAGCTGAATAACGGTATCATACCCTTTCAGCATGTCCTTGCTGATCGCTCGGACGTCACCATAAAACTGCTCGTCAAGGCTTCGTTCGGGAAGCACCGTCACGCCGGTTAGGCAGTGGGCGAAGTACGCATTGTCAAACCCGTGAATGACGGCATCAGGACGCGCCGTGCGCAGGTACTTTGCGACGACCGGCCCAACGTAACCCATATTGCCAATGATCAGTATTCTCATCGTTACCGAACTCCCGAGCCCTCAAGTGTGAAAATGCAAGCATCCATCGACGTGCCGCCGCTCCCCGGTGTTTGCGGGGGAAGACCATTAGTACACGCTACGTCATTCAAGTGAGAAAACTGTTCGATGAAGGCGACTATAGCAGTCATGACGCAACGACTCCCAACGCACTGCAATGTCAGTCGAAAAGATATAGCCAACCCCATTTTCCATCTTCAAATAAAAATTGGGTAATGGGTAGACTTTGTAATAGTAGTACATACAGCATTATTTTAGTCAACGGGAGCCCGTAGTAACTTTTTACTACAGTGAAAGTGGTATGTAACCTGATCCTATGTACATGAAATTTGTGAAAATCATGACGGTCAGTGCTGTTGGAGATTATATCGTCAATTGTTGTATAACTGAGACGTTGCCCGTTTTTTTAGAAACGGTGAGTAATATAGATGTGAGATTTTACAGTCAGTCGTGGAATGGCAAGATCCTGCTAACCACGTCTTCCGGCAGCGCTTGCGGTGGAGGCCCGGCCCCATACTCTTGCAACTCCAATCAGGAGTTCGAGAGTGTCCTCTGCCAAACATCAATCGGCCGCGCACCATCACGCCAGTGAAGAGAATGTCCCGCGGCGGCATCCGCTGATGGAGTCATTGCGCAGCCGGTCGGGACGCGCACTGCGGATCTTGGCGACACCAATTCTCCTTGCCATCGCGATCGTGGCCATATTCCGGCCGGATGTCTATCCCGACTTCCATGACGACGTCTGAGAGGCAGGCCGGCCGCCGCCGTGTAAATGCCATCGCCCTAACCCCCCAGACTTAATTAGCGAGTTGTTTAGTTCGATGTACTCGGCACTCACTCGGCCGGGTTCTTCGAGTATCTCACGTCTTTACGTATGTAAAAGTAAACGCGGTATCCAAGGCCGTCGGGCGAGTTTTAAGCCGTTGATCTGCGTGTTTTATCTATTTCAACGATAATAGAACAACTTAAAAGAACTTCAAAGAACTTCGGTGTGTTTGTTTCAAGGAAGGTGATTTCAGATCTTGTTATGAAGTCTTGTAGATAAAAAAATTTAGGAACCAAATCCTGAACTTTAGCCTACTTAACCAAAAATCATCTATACTACTTTCATTTCAACCGGTATTGTATTAACAATTAATTAGCCGCCAGGCGTCTCGCTCGAGATTAGTACGGTTGGTCTTTATGCGGGGCATTACTCGCATGAATCCTGAAGATAAACGGGATCGAGGTAGGTGATGCAGCAAAGGCATGTTGTTTTCGGTGGATCGGGATTTATCGGAACACACCTCATCCGCCATCTCGTGGCGGCCGGCGATCATGTTATTTCGGTCGATAAGAGGCCGCCGCGCCACGTCTTCGACGGAGTAGACTACAGGCTTGCTGACGTGCGCGACCTGTCCAATCTCGCGCTCGAGGGCCCGATTAACCGCTTTTACAATTTGGCGGCCGTTCACACGACGCCCGGGCATCCCACCCACGAGTACTATGACACCAACATCAATGGCGCACTGCAGGTTACAAAACTTGCGGAGCACTGCGGCGTCGACGAGATCGTGTTCACCAGTTCAATCTCGGTCTACGGCCCGAGCGAGGATATCAAAACAGAAGACAGCATTCCGGCCCCGGTTTCCGCCTACGGCTATTCCAAGCTCCTTGCTGAACATGTCCATGAAGACTGGCTTCATCGCAATGAGGCCAGGAAGCTGACCGTCGTTCGGCCGGCGGTGGTGTTCGGGCCCGGAGAAGACGGCAACTTCACGCGTCTCGCGAAACTCTTGCGGAAGGGATTTTTTGTCTATCCGGGCCGCAAGGATACGGTCAAAGCGTGCATTTACGTGGAAGATCTTCTGGAGGCGATCGCGTTCGCGCATCGGCGGCCGGAACGCTACGTCCTGTTTAACGCGGCGTATCCAAATAGATACACCCTCGAAGACATCGTAGGGACGCTTATTCGCAATTACTTTCCGAAGACGCGTGAGTTTCTGCTGCCCGGCGGCGTCGTCACGGTCGTTGCAGCAATGCTCAGGCCGGTAAGCGTGGCCAACGTTGGGATTCATCCCGACCGAGTAACGAAGCTTGTTCGGTCAACGAATATCTATCCCAAGTGGCTTGAGGGGAACAGTTTCAATTTTCCAAAGTCCCTCGATCCCGTTCTGGCTCGCTGGGAGAAGGAAACAGGGGGCACTTTCGTCTGAGCGAGTGGGGACCTCTCGCTTAAGGTGCAGAGCCGGTGGCAAGAATTCGGGAGAAGTGCAGGCGCAGCTAATTGGGGCGTAGTAGGGGGCGTAGTTGTTCGAGTATCAGATTTCTGCCGCTGCTTTCGAAGGTTCGGAGACATCGGGCGAACCGGTCAGGGTATGCGCGCGAAAATTCGCGGCGTCTGGTGATGCTTGGGATGATTTTGCCAAGGCCTGCGACGCCTCGTTCCGATGCAGCTTCACCGCAACCAGTCTTTGGCAGCTTGAGCATCATGTCCTTTCCAGACTTGAACGCTTCGAACTCATGCTGCAGGTCGGTCGGCACCCAATCAAGATAGGCCAATGTGCTGTCGGAAAAGGTCGAAGCCACATCATATTTGCCGACACCATTCAGCTGCTGCCTGCGTTTGAGAGCTTCTGGCCGGAATGCATGCAGGCATTATTGCAGTACCTGGGACCTGGGCGTTATCAGTATGGATCCGAGTGGACGCTGGCGCCATGCCGCGCCGAGGAAATTCGCGGGCTTGCCGGCGTCGGCAATCTGAACGCCCGGAGTGTCGATGTGCAGGCAATCGACTTTTCCCAATGGCCGACATTCGAGGATTACTACAAGTCCGTCAGTACAAACGCGCGGCGGAATGTCAAAAAGGCGGCGGCGACTTACGACCAGCTCGTGGTTCACGAGCAGAGGAGTGCTGGCGTCTTTGTCGACCTTTTTCCTCTTCAACTCCTGCGCTATCGGCTTTTCTGCCGCAAGGGCGTGAGAGCCTCTCTTGCTGGTCTGCTGCTCCGTTCCGCGTTTCGTACGTTGGCTACCGCCAGGTATACGTTTTCGGTTTGCCTTGCGAACAAATCGCTGCCGATCGCGCGTTATCTCGGCATCGAATTTGGCCGTAACAGCTACTACCTGGAATCGGCAGCCGAAGGGGCACATCCGACCGCCTCATCGCACCTGTTGAAACTTATGATCTCGCGAGCGTTCGAACATGGGGAAGGGCGGGGCAAGTTCGTGATGGGGCCCGATGATTACCGCCAGCATGGGCAAGCTGCTTGGGATGGTCTCGTGCGATCGCGTAAGCAGTGGAAAGCAACGCCCCATCCGACGTCGGTCGTAAGCTTCGTGTACGCACCGGTGCTTTGACCGCGCTGAACAGACTGGGACAGGGGCGTGCCTTCAAGCGGCAGCGATCATCTCGCATCCCGCCGGAAATACGCTGCCCTTGGCTTGAGGAGGCTAGAATGCAGCTTTCGACTTTGCCCGGCAAGATAACGCAATATGGCGATCACACTCTGATCATCATGGGCGACGGACGAACGCGTTACGTGGTTTGCGTATGGGGCGACGCGCATTTGATTCCCGCCGAAAGCCGGGGCGACGACTGTCTCGAACATCTCGAAGTCATAGAGCAGATTGCGAGCCGAAAGGTTGAGAAGGGTGGAGTCGCCTTCGACGGCAGGGTCTGGATCACGGTTGCCGATCTTTCTGCCGCAACGGCAGAGAGTGCCACTTCGGCTTCAAGGCTGGGGCCTGACTAGCTAGAGCTCCAGGATCTTGCTTGGCTTAATATCGCCTTTGACGAGATCACAGAGCGCGCGGATATTTCCGGCAAGGCGGCCACGCCGGTCGACCCAGGGCTCGGGCCTGAAGACGTGTGCAAGGTTGGCCAGCAGATTGCGCAGGATCCCGGCCCAGGCGTGGCGCGAGGATACAGTCCCCTTGCGAACCAGATAAACGCGATTTGCGACTTGGGAGTAGCCCAGCCTGCGTCCCGGCGTGCGGCCAGAGCGCTTGAAGCCGAGATGTACTCCCCTTAGAGCAGAGGCACGGACGATCCGCCCGAACGGCGCCAGCTGACGTGAGAAATCGACATCTTCCCACCAGGCGTACAGGGGGAGATTTTCATCGAAGCGCAGAGAATTCGTTCTGACCGGCTCCATACGGATGATCATATTGCATCCGTATGCATTATGGACGTCGACAAATTCGTTTGTGATGGCTGTGGGTGCCTTCTCGAGTATTTCCTCGCCCTCGGCATAGTCCCAACCGGGGCCGAGGATACCGTCGGCGATCACTGTGCCGGTTGCCACGGCAATTCCAGGTACCTTGGCGAATAGCTGCGCCGTTTGTGCGACAAAGTCGGGTGCCGGTAAAAAATCGTCATCGAAGAAAATCACGATATCGGCATCGCATGCTTCGATGATTGTGTTTCTTTGTGCGGGCAAGCCAGGCGGGCCGCTCAGCACGCTAATCGGAATTTCCGATGAACGCAGCGCCACTTCATCGACATCCTCCGGCTTTCCGGGGCTGATCAAAATTTGATCCGGAAGGCGCGTTTGACGCGACAACCCGAGAACTGTCTTGGTCAAGATATGACGGCGGTTGGATGAGGCAAAACCTACGGCAATTCGCATGCCTTCCCCTCAGTGAGATCTACAGAAAACATTCCACTCACTCCGACATCGCTCGCCGCAGTCGGCATTTCTGTATTTATTGATAATGCAAAAGATAAAAAAGTCTAGATAAATTAGTCAGATGATAATTCGAATAAATATAATTGGACATATTCTGTAGATGATGATTATCTAGACTTAATAGCCGCGGCTGACGGTAAAGTATGGCGGAATACTACCTTTGTGAGAGTTCTTAGGTAAACTCCGGCACCAAGCGTTAGGGGTGAGCTTGCTTGCATGAAATGCTAAAGACGAGCTGCCGATTGTTTTGCCTTACTGACCAAAACACCTCAAAGACGCTGCCACGGATTGTTACAGCATGACACGGCCGATCTATATCAATGGTAGGTTCCTGGGCGCGCAGTTCTCTGGTGTACAGCGGACTGCCGTCGAGCTAGTCAAGGCGCTGGATCGTATTTTGGCACAATACAGCGCAGGCGGATGCCCGAACTTCTCTGTTGAGTTGCTCCATCCGCCGGGTATTAGAGCTGCGCCCGACTTTCGATTTATTTCCGTGCGCGAGGTCGGATCACGAAGCGGCCAGTACTGGGAGCAGATCGAGCTGCTGAAGGCATCCAGAGGCGGCACGCTTGTCAGCCTTTGCAACGCCGCGCCGCTTCTCAAGCGCGATGCCTTTACCATGGTGCATGATGCTCAAGTCTACACCGCCCCGGGATCCTATGGCGCATTGTTCCGCTTATGGTACAAGGTGGCGCAGCCGATCATGGGCCGTTTGCACCGGCGTGTTTTGACGGTCTCGCAATTTTCACTCAATGAACTCGTCGCCTTGAAAATTGCCCCGCGCGGCAAGATCAATTGCATTCCGAACGGTTGTGACCATGTCCTGTCACTCGAAGCAGATCCGTTTGTGCTTGAGAAGTTCGGGCTCCAGGAAGACAATTTCACGGTTTCTCTTGCCAATACCCAGCCGCACAAGAATATCGGTCTCCTTCTCAGGGCCTTTGAGGACGAGCGGCTCGCCGGGCACACTCTCGTCTTGTTCGGCTCGGCAAGCGCTGCCGACTTCACCGGGCGCGGTTATCGCATTCCCGCAAATGTCCGCTTTCTCGGCAAGGTGACGGACCGGGAATTGGCGGGTTTGCTGAAAAATGCCACAGCCTTTGCCTGCCCGTCGCTGACGGAAGGATTTGGGCTGATGCCCCTTGAGGCAATGGCGCTTGGCTGTGCCGCGATCATCGCCCCCTGTGGCGCGCTTCCGGAGGTCTGCGGCAATGCTGCGCTGAGTGCGGATCCGCACGTGCCTGGGGAGTGGGTAGCCCAGATTACGCAGTTGCTGGGCAGTCCAGTTTTGGCTGAGGAGCTTCGGCAAAAGGGATTTCGCCGGGCAGCGCTGTTTTCCTGGGACGCGTCCGCCAAGGCGCTTCTGGACCTTCTTGTCGATGAACGTAGAGATTAGGAGTCACGGTTGAACGAGAGCCTCCGCAAATCGATCCTGTCACAGCGCCTCGAAAAGCTTGCGCCGCGTGAGCTCGACAGTAACGACAACGCGCACATCGAGCGCTTCTTTGCCGTCGTGCGGCGCCAATGGCGCGTTGCCGCGATTTTCACGGTGTTGTTTGTGGCCGGCAGCATCTTTTATGTTAAGCGGGCAGAGCCGCTCTTTACCGCCTCCACGAGTGTCCTTATCGACAGGCAGGAGGGCAATCTCGTCGGCCAGCTGACAACAATCGGCACCTCGCTCGAAGATGACAGTTCAGTCATCAGTGAGGTCGAACTCCTAAAATCGAAGGCGATCGCCTACGCCGTCGTCGACAAGCTCGATCTCGCCGAGGATCCGGCATTTCTTGCGCAGCAGAAAGAGAGTTTGGCACGGGCTGCGATTGGCTCGATCGTATCGCTTGGCCGGGCGATCCACATTCTCGATCCTGCTCCAGCGACAGAAGAGTCTATAGAAAACCGGCGTCGCCGGGCCGTAGGCATCGTAGAACAGAACATGTCGGTTGCGCGCGTTGGCCGCTCTTACGTTCTCTCCCTTTACTACACATCGCCTTCACCCGAAATGGCGGCTAAAGTGGCGAGCACCTTTGCCGACGTCTATATGGTCGACAAACTCAACTCGAAATTCGAAGCGACAAGACGAACGAGCGATTGGCTGCAGGAACGCATCGCGGATCTCGGCAAGCTGGCAACCGACTCCGACCTTGCAGTGCAGATGTTCCGGGAGAAGAAGGGGCTCGTGACGTCGGATGGAAAGTTGGTCAGCGACCAGCAGCTGTCTGAGTTGAACAGCGCATTGATCGTCGCCCGTTCCGACACCGCCCAGGCGCGAGCTCGCCTCGAGCGCATCAGGGCTATCCTGGCGAAGGGAAATAGCGAGGGGATTGTCTCCGAGGTCCTGCAAAGTCCGATCTCGAACGATCTCAGAGCAAAATACCTACTCGCCTCGAAACTGGAAGCAGACATTGTCAGCCGCTTTGGGGAAGACCACTACCAGGCAGTGCGGCTGCGTCAGGAGATGGCTGAGTATCAACGGCTGATGTTTACGGAGCTTGGCCGAATTGCCGAAAGCTATGAGAGCGAACTGGGTGTCGCGGAAGCGCGCGAGCGCGAATTGTCAAACAGCGTCACTCAAGCCGAAAACGTTGCCACGGAAGCAAACAAGAACCAGGTCCAGCTGCGCGAGCTCGAGCGGCAGGCCGATGCCTACCGCAAACTGCACGAGACATTCCTGCAGCGGTATCACGAATCTGTCCAGGAACAATCCTTCCCCGCAACGGAGGCGCGCATCATCGAGCGGGCCGAAGTTCCGACGGCGCCGAGCCATCCGCAAAAGTCGCTGATTGTCGCGCTCGCCGGCTTCCTAGGGGCCATTTTCGGAACGGGAGTAGGGGCCATCCGCGAAGTTCGCGACCGCTTCTTCAGGACGGCGGAACAGGTGCGTGAGGAACTGGGCGTCGAATATCTCGGCTCGGCGCCCATTATTCCATCGCGTAAGGTCACGCGAACCATCTCTGACGACCAGAGGGACCGCGAAGACTCGGTACGTGAAATCCAATCGCTGAACTCGATCACGGAATATGCCACGAGCAACCCGATGTCGATGTTTGCCGAAACGCTCAGAAGTTCAAAAATCGCCATCGATCTTGCTGCCATGAACGACATCCGCAAGGTCGTAGGGTTCATATCAGCGCTGCCGGGTGAAGGAAAATCAACCGTTGCCATAAATTTCGCGTCGCTGCTGGCTTCGCAAGGCACAAAGGTTGTCTTGATCGATGCGGATTTGCGCAACCCCGGCTCGACCCGGCTTCTCGGCAGCGAAGCGGAAGTCGGTCTGGTGGACGTCGTCATGGACAACGTCCCAATCGAAAGAGCGCTTTTGACCGACCCCAAGACAGGACTTGCCTTTTTGCCTTCGGTCATCAAGCGGCGGATCCCCAATTCGGCCGACTTGCTAGCGTCGCCGGCAATGACAGCATTGCTCAACAAACTGACCAAACAGTACGAGTATGTCGTGATCGATCTGCCGCCCCTTGGGCCGGTCGTCGATGCCCGGGCGATCGCTTCGCGTATCAGCAGCTTTGTCTTGGTTGTCGAATGGGGACGGACATCAAGGCGCATGGTGAAGAGCGCGCTTCTTACGGAAACAGAGATTACCGGCAAATGTGTTGGTGCCGTTCTCAATAAGGTTGATACAAAGCGGCTTAAACTCTATCGCGCTTATGGATCGTCGGAATACTATTACTCAAGATATAACAATTATTACAGAAGCTGATCTGATAATAGGGAACAGTATGCATTGACTTTATCAAAGTGTATTGTAGTTTGCAGTCGCCTTAATATTTAGACTTCGTTGATGCATGCGGAAGGGGATCCGGTGCTTTGACGCCTAGTTTGTTTCCGGGGGGAGGGATGGGGCTCACCTTTGCCGTTGGCTCATTGGACGACGGCGAGGTGAGTCTCGCCGTGTGCCTGCGTAACGCCTTTTCTCTCGCTAGCAACAGGAGCGCGGTGGCCATGAAAAGTCTTGCGTCCAAGAAGCAGCGAATTAACGTATTTGTACACCTGGCTGCAGGACACGATGCCCACGAGTGGAACCGGCGCTGGAAGGACAAGACGCTTGTCGGGATCAACGACCCCTCTCCGTACGGCTATGCCCGGGCAAACCTCATGGGATGCGACGTCCGCTTCTCGAGCGCGGCGGCAGAGGGTTTTGCCAGTAAAGCTTTTCGCCTGGCGCTGCGGGTAATCCTTGGCTTCGACCTGATTCATGCCAGGCGTAACGCCAAGGCTATGCTTGCTGCGGACGTTGTGTGGACACATACCGAGTCCCAGTTTCTGGCAGTTTCGGCCTTGCTGAAATTCACGAGGCCCCCATCGGAAAAGCGGCCAAAGATCATCGGCCAGGCCGTCTGGCTACTTGACCGGTGGAGGAGGCTTCCGCGTCCGCATCGCATGCTTTACCGGTGGCTGATCCGTGAGATCGACCTCCTGACGGTGCATTCTCCTGAAAACGCAAAGATAGCGCGGGAATTGTTTCCCAACACGCGCGTGGAAGTCGTGCTTTTCGGG
Organism: Rhizobium sp. SVR5-9E; assembly: GCF_056755095.1. Lineage (NCBI taxonomy): Bacteria > Pseudomonadati > Pseudomonadota > Alphaproteobacteria > Hyphomicrobiales > Rhizobiaceae > Rhizobium > Rhizobium sp. SVR5-9E. The sequence continues at coordinate 52,881 of NZ_JBNDHS010000035.1, forward strand.
ATACCGAACGAAAAGCGAATGCCGATCGAGATCAGGCCGGCCCACCCAATTCGTGTGTTAAGCCTGGGTAACGACCGGCATCGTGATTGGGATGTCGCGGTTCGCGCACTTGCCGGCCGATCCGATGTGGAACTGACGATCGTCTCCTCGACTGCCCGTCCGCAGATTTCCCCGGGCACGCGAAACGTGAGGATCCTCGAGGTCGCCGACAACCTGGAACTACAGCGCCTTTTCGAAGAGGCGACGCTGATGCTTGTTCCGTTGAAACCGAACAAGCATGCGAGCGGGATCACTGTTCTGCAGGAGGCGGCCCTGATGGGTTTGCCGATCATCGCAACCGACACCGGCGGCCTGCGGGCCTATTTCGACGACGACGCGGTCGTTTATCTCCCGCCGTCCGATCCCGCAGCCATAGCATCCGCCGTTACACGCGTCGGAAGACAGCCAAAACTGATGGAAGAGCTCGCGCTCGCTGCCCAGAGACGTGCCTCATCGGCTGAGCTCGGCTGTGGCTCCTACATTCGTCGCCACGTCGATCTAACCAAGGATTTGCTTCAGATCGCGAGCTAACGATCCATCATATCGCTTCAGTTAACGGGAGTATCTGACATGCGTTTCGGGAGTTTTGTGTTTCTGGCGTCCGTATCCATCGTTGCCGCCAAACCTGCCGCGTCGGCCGAAGCTGGGCATCTCGACCTTTGTCCGCTGGAGCCGGCATTCATGGAGGACTTCAACGACCTGAGTATCGCCGCATGGGACATCGGGGACAAACGCTGGATCGCGCATACGCCATGGAACGGGGACTTCGGTGACGCTCAGTTTACCGATCCGGGGGAGAATTTTCCGTTCACGCTCAAAGACGGTATCGCCTATATCACTGCCCGCAAGGACGATACCGGGAAATGGCGGTCCGGGCTCCTGGCTTCGGCAGACCCCAATACTAAGGGCTTCGCGCTACAATATGGATACTTCGAGATCCGCACGAAGCTTCCATCGGGTCCCGGCGTTTGGCCCGCCTTTTGGCTGGGCACCAGCGAGCCGCGCGATCGTCAGGAGCCGAGCTTGGAAGTGGATGTGATCGAGTACTACGGTCATGATCCCGCCTCCTTCCAATCCGCCTACCATATCTGGCACAAAAATCCCGTGCGCAGCGATCACGAGTTGCACCACACCAAAGTTGAACCGGAGAGCCTGACCAAGGAGTTTCACACCTATGGTGTCCAGGTCGATCCGGAAAATATTACCTACTATTTCGATCGAGGGGAGATCTGGAAGGTGAAGACCCCCGAGACTCACAAGATGCCGTTGCTGTTGATGGCGAACTTGGCGCTCGGTTCAGGCTGGCCAATCGATCAGACGCCGAACCCGTCTGTCATGGCGATCGATTATATTCATGCTTACAAGTTCAAGTCTGAGTCTGAAAGATCACTTTGCCCGCCAAGTTGAAGAATGAAGGCTAGTATTTAGCGCTATAGTCGAATAATATCGGCGTACGCCGATAGGATATATTATTCGCCAAAAGTTTCTTTTTAAAACATCTCCTCTTGCTATTGAACCGGCGGGAATTATCCTTCTCGTTAATGGAGAGAACTCTGCAGGGCAAGATGGAAACAACCCTCAACTCGAAACTCATCGATGCCATCGCATATGACGAGAAAACCCAAAGGCTGCGAATATTCATGTCCAACGGACAAAGGCGTGAATATCAGGACGTTCCAGCGAGCGTCGTGAAAAAATTGGCCGCGGCCAGGTCTCCCGGTCATTTTTACTCCAACGAGATCCGCGGAAAATATCGAAGTCTTTAACTTGGCGGATTCGTTGATGAGCCAATTCCCGTGCTTTTGAAGCAAATCGCGCGTGCATGGCTTGTGTATTCTGGAATAATTACAAGTATTACGGATTTATATCCGAGCCATCTCGCTAGATGAGTTACTTTCTTGCCATGTACGACGCAAAGCAGCCATTCGGTCGTAAATGTAACAAAGCAACGTAAAGCAGAAAATAATTCAATTTAAGCTTTGTAAAGTACTTGTTAATAGACTTTGTTTGTGAGACGTTAAACTGACAAATCTTTGGTTCGTCGGTCGTCACGGGTAGCGTGGATTCGGGGGGAAGATGAAAGTTGCGCTAGTTCACTATTGGCTAGTAGGAATGCGCGGCGGTGAAAAAGTCCTTGAAGAAATGTGTAGGCTTTTCCCCGACGCCGACATTTTCACCCTTGTCATAGACAGGAAAGCGATCTCGCCGACAATTCTGCGTCACCCGATAAAAACTTCATTCCTGCAAAAGATCGGCGGCGCAAAGCATTATCAAAAAATGCTGCCGCTCATGCCCTTCGCCCTCGAGGCCTTCGATCTGACCGGCTACGATCTTGTCATTTCAAGCGAGGCAGGTCCGGCAAAATCCATCGTCACGCGGCCGGATGCCGTGCATATTTGTTATTGCCATTCGCCGATGAGATACCTTTGGGATTGCTCCCAGCAGTATCAGAACAATGCAGGAAGAGTGTCCCGGTTCGTCATGCAAATGACGTTTCCCATGCTACGCCAATGGGACCTGGCGAGCGCGACGCGAGTGGATCATTTCGTTGCCAATTCGGCCTTTGTCGCGCAGCGCATCCGGAAATTCTACCGCCGCGATGCATCGGTCATCCACCCTCCGGTCAGCGTCGAGCGCTTCTGCATCGCCCGCGAGGTCGATGACTACTATCTGTGCGCGGGCCAGATTACCCCGTACAAAAAAGTGGAGCTCGCGGTTGAAGCCTGCACAAAACTGGGCCGCAAGCTGATCGTGCTCGGTTCCGGAGCAACCAAACAGTTGAAAGCGAAAGCCGGCCCCAGCGTCACCTTTCACGAGAAGGTGGACGACGCGACGATGGAATATCACCTGTCGCACTGCAAGGCGCTGCTCTACCCGGGCATAGAGGATTTCGGCATTGTACCATTGGAGGCGATGGCGAGCGGCCGACCGGTGATTGCCTACGCCCGCGGTGGAGCTCTCGAAACGGTTATCGAAGGCAAGACCGGCTGGTTCTTCGCCGAGCAAACAAGCAGTTCGCTCTGCGAAGCGATTGTTTCCTTCGAGGCAAACCAGCACCTGTTCGAGCCGGAGGAGATCCAACGTCACGCGCAGTCGTTCAATACCGCGCGGTTCCGGCAGGAACTTACGATGTTCGTGAACAATGCCATGGATCGCTCCGAACTGGCGCCCGTCAAAAGGTTCAAGTTGCGCGACGATAGCGTCGGTGCGGTTATCGCGAAATTTCCGGTCCCGGCGAACCCCAAGAGCTTAAACTGAATTGGACAGTCTTCCGATCGCTATATTCTGGCTCGGAGCCGTGACCTGCATCGCAATCGGCCCGGTTGCGATCATTTATCTTCTTTTTATCTCCCTACCCTTCGGCGCGTTCGCGGTTGTTCCGCCCGCACTTTCGGCGGGCATGACCCTCACGCCCGCGCCCATGGCAGGACTGCTGCTGATTGCGCGCGTATTTCTGTCGTACAAGGCGATCGATTTCATGGCATCGATCGTGGTGAAGCCACAGCGCTTGACCGTTCTCCTCTTGTTCTGGCTCGTTGCATTGGTGACGACGATGTTCATGCCCCGGCTGTTCGCACGGCAGGTGGAAGTCATTCCGCTGAAAGTCGATCTGATTTCCACAGCCGCCTTTTTGGAGCCCACCAGCCAGAACATATCGCAACTGGTCTATATGACGATTTCAGTTCTGACGGTTTGTGCCTTCACCTTCGTCCTGCGCGAGCGCGCAGCCCGCCAACATGCTCTTCGGGCGCTCTGTATCGGGGGCGCTATCATGGTTGTCGCCGGCGCCCTCGATTTTGCCAGCCAGTACGCGCCAATCGGTCCGCTGCTTGAACCCTTCCGGACGGCGACATATTCGCTTCTGACCGATGCCGAGATCCTGGGCAGCAAGCGAGTCGTCGGGTTGATGCCCGAAGCATCCGCCTTCGGCGGCATGACGCTGACCTTCCTTTCGGCGATCTACTTTTTCCGGCGCGCCATGCCTCAGTCATACGTCCGCAGCGGATGGGTACAGGCTACCCTCGTGCTTCTTTTGGTGTTTATCTGGCTATCAACCTCATCGGCCTCCTATGTCGGTCTGTTTGTGTTCT
>NZ_JBNDHS010000036.1:0-56050 GCF_056755095.1 Rhizobium sp. SVR5-9E
GTTGCCGAACTGTTCGAAGCTCGTCGTCCGAAGGACCACGCCATCATCGCTGAGATCGATGGTACGATCCGCCTCGGCCGCGACTACAAGAACAAGCGTCGCGTCATCATCGAGCCGGCGGAAGACGGTGTCGAGCCTGTCGAGTACCTGATCCCGAAGGGCAAGCCGTTCCATCTGCAGGATGGCGACTATATCGAAAAGGGTGACTACATCCTCGACGGTAACCCGGCACCGCATGACATCCTGGCGATCAAGGGCGTGGAGGCTCTGGCTTCCTACCTCGTCAACGAAATCCAGGAAGTCTACCGCTTGCAGGGCGTTGTCATCAACGACAAGCACATCGAAGTGATTGTCCGTCAGATGCTGCAGAAGGTGGAAATCACCGATGCGGGCGACTCGACCTATATCGTCGGCGACAATGTCGACCGTATCGAACTCGAGGACGTCAACGACGCGCTGATCGAACAGGGCAAGAAGCCTGCCTACGGCGATCCGGTTCTCCTCGGCATCACCAAGGCGTCGCTGCAGACTCCGTCCTTCATCTCGGCGGCTTCCTTCCAGGAAACGACGAAGGTGCTGACGGAAGCTGCGATCGCCGGCAAGACCGACGGCCTGCAGGGTCTCAAGGAAAACGTCATCGTCGGCCGTCTCATCCCGGCTGGTACGGGCGGCACCATGACCCAGATCCGGCGTATCGCCACATCGCGCGACGAGCTGATCCTCGAAGAGCGCCGCAAGGGCACGGGTGCGGAGGCCGCAACGCCGATGCTTCAGGACATGGCCAGCGAAAACGCCCCGGCTGCCGAGTAACGGCAGCTTCGGCCAGCGAATTGAAAACCGCCCGGAGCGATCCGGGCGGTTTTTGTTTTTCGTCGTGATGGCCTGCAGTTTGCTCAGCCCTCGCGATTTTCCAGGGACAATCCGCGGTCTCTTTCGTGGGAGGGCTGGAGACTGGCCGGTCGTCCGGCTCCGTCATGCTTTCAATTGAATCGAATGATGGAGACTTCGCCTTCGAGGGCGCCCTGGTAGGCCGAGGCGTGCGGCTCCTCTTCCGGCACATCGGTCAGCAGGCCGATCTGGTCGAGGTCGGCTTCGATGAAGCCTTCTTCGGCGAGCGCGTTCAGCGCCTCGCGCACCGCGCTGTCATCGTCGGCCGCCCTCAACATGACGTGCAGGTCGACGCCCTCGCTGCCATCGGACTCGTATCCCTTGCCAATGATGATGAAGATCATCGGCTCGGCGGTGTTATTGTCGTTGTCGGGCTTCTCGATCATTCATCATCCTTTTGAACATTAACGATTCGAACACTCGAATCCGTTTACACGGGCGCGCAGCCTGCCAAGGCCGATTCCTTAGCCGCTTTTGCTGCAATGCCCAAGTTCAAGTTGGAGCGCAGCGTGCAATTCGTCTAAAAGCCTTCAAAGAGCGCAGGAAGCCCGGGTTTCAAGGCGATCCGCCGAAGATTATTTCTTAACCGGCCTTGACGAAGCTGTGGGAAACCAGTAGTACCCGCGCCATCGGAACCCATGTGAGGCATGGCTGTCTGGAGCGTCGCGCTCTGGAGTTTTCCTCAAACAAGGTTCGAAACGCACGTTGAAGATATGATGCCTGCACGCATGACGCATGTCTTTTTTGCGTCCTCTGCCTCCAGTGGTCCATCTGCGCAAGCGGATCGGGCCACATTTTGCGCATTGACGACAGCCGTGTGGTCTTGCCGGAGACGGCGTGAGTTGCGCCCGCAAGGGTTCGAAAGATAAACGTAAGGGATGGTTGAATGCCTACCGTAAACCAGCTGATCCGCAAGCCTCGCCAGGCGAACGTAAAGCGTAACAAGGTTCCTGCGCTGCAGGAGAACCCGCAGAAGCGCGGCGTTTGCACCCGCGTCTACACCACGACGCCGAAGAAGCCGAACTCGGCTCTGCGTAAGGTTGCCAAGATCCGCCTCACCAACGGCTTTGAAGTCATTGGTTACATCCCCGGCGAAGGTCACAACCTTCAGGAACACTCTGTCGTCATGATCCGTGGCGGCCGCGTCAAGGACCTTCCGGGTGTTCGTTACCACATCATCCGCGGCGTTCTCGATACTCAGGGTGTCAAGAACCGCAAGCAGCGCCGTTCGAAGTACGGTGCGAAGCGTCCGAAGTAATTCGGTTTTGGTTTTCCGGCGCTGCGCGAGGTTCTCCGCGTGATAAAGCGCCTTAACAGTTAAAGAGACGAGAAGTATGTCCAGACGTCACAGAGCAGAAAAGCGCGAGATCAACCCGGACCCGAAGTTCGGCGACCTGGTTGTCACGAAGTTCATGAATGCCATCATGCTCGATGGCAAGAAGTCCGTCGCCGAAAACATCGTCTACGGTGCGTTCGACTCCGTACAGGGCAAGTCCAAGCAGGAGCCGCTCGCGGTTTTCCATGCTGCGCTCGACAACATTGCCCCGCACGTTGAAGTCCGCTCGCGCCGCGTCGGTGGCGCGACCTACCAGGTTCCTGTCGATGTTCGTCCGGAGCGCCGTCAGGCTCTTGCCATTCGCTGGCTCATCGCTGCTGCCCGCAAGCGCAACGAAACGACCATGGTTGACCGCCTTTCCGGCGAGCTTCTCGATGCATCCAACAACCGCGGCAGTGCCGTGAAGAAGCGCGAAGACACGCACAAGATGGCTGATGCCAACCGTGCGTTCTCGCACTATCGCTGGTAATCCCGAACGGGTATCGAAAGGCAGTCCACAATGGCTCGCGAATATAAAATCGAAGACTACCGAAATTTCGGTATCATGGCGCACATTGACGCCGGCAAGACCACGACCACCGAGCGTATTCTCTATTACACCGGCAAGTCGCACAAGATCGGTGAAGTTCACGATGGCGCAGCCACCATGGACTGGATGGAGCAGGAGCAGGAGCGTGGCATCACGATCACCTCCGCTGCGACCACGACCTTCTGGAAGGGCCGTGACGGCAAGATGCGCCGCTTCAACATCATCGACACCCCCGGCCACGTCGACTTCACCATCGAAGTCGAGCGTTCGCTGCGCGTTCTCGACGGTGCTATTGCTCTTCTTGACGCCAACGCCGGTGTTGAGCCGCAGACGGAAACCGTCTGGCGTCAGGCTGAGAAGTACAATGTTCCGCGCATGATCTTCTGCAACAAGATGGACAAGACCGGTGCGGACTTCTACCGCTCCGTCGAGATGATCAAGACTCGTCTCGGCGCAACGGCTGTCGTCATGCAGCTGCCGATCGGCGCAGAAAGCGACTTCAAGGGCGTTGTCGACCTGGTCGAGATGAACGCTCTCGTGTGGCGCGACGAGTCGCTTGGCGCACAGTGGGACGTGGTTGAAATTCCGGAAGACCTTAAGGCCAAGGCTGAAGAATATCGCGAAAAGCTGATCGAGACCGTTGTCGAGATCGACGAAGCCGCGATGGAAGCCTACCTCGAAGGCAACATGCCCGACAACGATCAGATCCGCGCGCTCGTCCGCCGCGGCACGATCGACGTCAAGTTCCACCCGATGTTCTGCGGCACCGCCTTCAAGAACAAGGGCGTTCAGCCGCTTCTCGACGCTGTTGTCGACTACCTGCCGTCGCCGCTCGACATTCCGGCGATCAAGGGCATCGACTTCAAGACCGAAGCCGAAATCGAGCGCCACGCTGACGACAGCGAGCCGCTTTCCATGCTCGCGTTCAAGATCATGAACGACCCGTTCGTCGGCTCGCTGACCTTCGCGCGCATCTACTCGGGCAAGCTCGAAAAGGGCTCCTCGGTTCTGAATACGGTCAAGGACAAGCGCGAGCGCGTCGGCCGCATGCTGCAGATGCACTCGAACTCCCGTGAAGACATCGAAGAAGCCTTCGCAGGCGACATCGTTGCTCTCGCCGGTCTCAAGGAAACCACCACGGGTGACACGCTCTGCGACCCGCTGAAGCCGGTTATCCTCGAGCGCATGGAGTTCCCGGAGCCGGTCATCCAGATCGCTATCGAGCCGAAGTCCAAGGGCGACCAGGAAAAGATGGGCCTCGCGCTCAACCGCCTGGCAGCCGAAGACCCGTCCTTCCGCGTGAAGACGGACCAGGAATCCGGTCAGACGATCATCGCCGGCATGGGCGAACTGCACCTCGACATCATCGTCGACCGCATGCGTCGTGAGTTCAAGGTAGAAGCAAACGTCGGCGCGCCGCAGGTTGCTTACCGCGAAACCATTACCCGCATGACCGAAGAAGATTACACGCACAAGAAGCAGACCGGTGGTACCGGCCAGTTCGCGCGCGTCAAGATCATCTTCGAACCGAACCCGGAAGGCGAAGACTTCAAGTTCGAATCGAAGATCGTCGGTGGTTCCGTTCCGAAGGAATACATCCCGGGCGTCCAGAAGGGCATCGAAAGCGTTCTGTCCTCTGGCCCGCTCGCTGGCTTCCCGATGCTGGGCGTCAAGGCGACGCTCATCGACGGTGCCTTCCACGACGTCGACTCGTCGGTTCTGGCGTTCGAAATCGCCTCGCGTGCTTGCTTCCGTGAAGCAGCCAAGAAGGCCGGCGCTCAGCTCCTCGAGCCGATGATGAGGGTCGAAGTCGTCACGCCGGAAGACTACGTCGGTGACGTTATCGGCGACCTCAACTCCCGCCGTGGTCAGATCCAGGGCCAGGAAAGCCGCGGTATTGCCGTCGTCATCAACGCCAACGTTCCGCTGGCGAACATGTTCAAGTACGTGGATAACCTGCGCTCCATGTCGCAGGGCCGTGCTCAGTACACGATGACCTTCGATCACTACTCGCCGGTCCCGTCGAACGTCGCAACTGAAATCCAGGCAAAGTATTCCGGTCAGAAGTGACCGGAATACCAATTGACCGATAACAAGAATTAGATCCCTTCGGGGGCTAGCAAAATGGAGAGCCGAAAATGGCAAAGAGTAAGTTTGAGCGCAACAAGCCGCACGTTAACATCGGCACGATCGGCCACGTTGACCACGGCAAGACGTCTCTGACGGCAGCGATCACCAAGTACTTCGGCGAGTTCAAGGCGTACGACCAGATCGACGCCGCTCCGGAAGAAAAGGCCCGCGGCATCACCATTTCGACGGCGCACGTCGAATACGAGACGGCCAACCGCCATTATGCTCACGTCGACTGCCCCGGCCACGCCGACTACGTCAAGAACATGATCACCGGTGCCGCCCAGATGGACGGCGCGATCCTGGTTTGCTCGGCCGCCGACGGCCCGATGCCGCAGACCCGCGAGCACATCCTGCTTGCCCGTCAGGTCGGCGTTCCTGCTATCGTCGTGTTCCTCAACAAGGTCGACCAGGTTGACGACGCCGAGCTTCTCGAACTCGTCGAGCTCGAAGTGCGCGAACTGCTGTCGTCCTACGACTTCCCGGGCGACGACATTCCGGTCGTCAAGGGTTCGGCTCTGGCCGCTCTCGAAGACAGCGACAAGAAGATCGGCGAAGATGCGATCCGCGAGCTGATGGCTCAGGTCGACGCCTACATCCCGACGCCTGAGCGTCCGATCGACCAGCCGTTCCTGATGCCGATCGAAGACGTGTTCTCGATCTCCGGCCGCGGTACGGTCGTGACCGGCCGCGTCGAGCGTGGCATCGTCAAGGTTGGCGAAGAAGTCGAGATTGTCGGCATCCGCCCGACCTCGAAGACGACGGTGACCGGCGTTGAAATGTTCCGCAAGCTGCTCGACCAGGGCCAGGCCGGCGACAACATCGGCGCGCTGATCCGCGGTGTGAACCGTGACGGCGTCGAGCGTGGCCAGATCCTGTGCAAGCCGGGTTCGGTGAAGCCGCACAAGAAGTTCAAGGCCGAAGCCTACATCCTGACGAAGGAAGAAGGCGGCCGTCATACGCCGTTCTTCACCAACTACCGTCCGCAGTTCTACTTCCGCACGACTGACGTGACGGGCATTGTCACGCTGCCGGAAGGCACGGAAATGGTCATGCCGGGCGACAACGTCACGGTTGACGTCGAACTGATCGTTCCGATCGCCATGGAAGAAAAGCTGCGCTTCGCCATCCGCGAAGGCGGCCGCACCGTCGGCGCCGGCATCGTTGCAAGCATCGTAGAATAATGGAATTCGGCGCAGACCTGGTCTGCGCCGATTGCATGGAAATCTTTTAAGCAAGCGGCGGATAGCCGCTTGCTTATGACATAAAAATGTAGCAAATGGCGCGCGAGCGCGATTTGCGCCCTGCTTCGTTCACTGAAGCGGGGGAATACAACGAACAATAAGGTGGCCGTAAGGCCTGAAGACTGGATAGGGATACCGCATTCCGGTGTCCCTCTCGATCTTTGAAACCGGTGGTCCGCCTTAGGAAAAAGAACAACCCGTGTCCTGCCTGACAGGCACGTGGGAAACAAAGACAAGGATAACGTCGAATGAACGGCCAAAATATCCGCATTCGCCTGAAGGCGTTCGATCACCGAATTCTCGATGCTTCCACGCGCGAGATTGTGTCGACGGCGAAGCGCACCGGAGCTAGTGTCCGGGGCCCCGTTCCGCTTCCGACCCGCATCGAGAAGTTTACGGTCAACCGGTCCCCGCACATCGACAAGAAGAGCCGCGAGCAGTTCGAGATGCGCACGCATAAGCGCCTCCTCGACATCGTAGACCCGACCCCGCAGACGGTAGACGCGCTGATGAAGCTCGATCTCGCCGCCGGTGTCGATGTTGAGATCAAGCTCTGAGCTTTGCTCGAGCGGATTTGGAAGGATTGAACCGATGCGTTCAGGTGTGATTGCACAGAAGGTGGGCATGACCCGCGTCTACAACGACGCAGGTGAACATGTTCCGGTAACGGTACTGCGTATGGACGGCTGCCAGGTCGTCGCGACGCGCACTGTAGAAAAGAATGGCTATACCGCAGTTCAGCTCGGTGCTGGCCAGGCGAAGGTTAAGAACACGTCCAAGGCGATGCGCGGCAACTTTGCCGTTGCCAACGTCGAGCCGAAGGCCAAGCTCCAGGAATTCCGCGTTTCGGAAGACAACCTGCTTGAAATTGGCACCGAGCTCAAGGCTGGTCACTTCGCAGCAGGTCAGCTTGTCGACGTGACGGGCACGACCATCGGTAAGGGCTTTGCCGGCGCCATGAAGCGCCACGGCTTCGGCGGTCTGCGCGCTACGCACGGTGTGTCTGTTTCGCACCGCTCGCATGGTTCGACGGGTTCGCGCCAGGATCCGGGTAAGGTTTTCAAGAACAAGAAGATGGCTGGTCACATGGGCCAGACGCGCGTAACGACCCAGAACCTGGAAGTGGTTTCGACCGATGAAGATCGCGGTCTGATCCTGATCAAGGGTGCAGTACCCGGTTCCAAGGGTGCCTGGATCATCGTGCGCGATGCCGTCAAGTCGGCAGCGAAGTAAGGGAGCCGGACCAATGGAATTCAACGTCAAGACCCTCGAGGGAAAAGACGCAGGGAAGGTTTCTCTCTCTGACGCAATTTTCGGCCTCGAGCCCCGCCAGGACATCCTCGCCCGCGTCATCCGCTGGCAGCTTGCCAAGAAGCAGCAGGGCACGCACCAGGCAAAGGGCCGCGCAGACGTCGCGCGCACCGGCGCCAAGATGTACAAGCAGAAGGGTACGGGCCGCGCTCGTCACCATTCGGCTCGCGCTCCGCAGTTCCGCGGCGGTGGTAAGGCTCATGGACCTGTCGCCCGCAGCCACGAGCATGACCTTCCCAAGAAGGTTCGCGCTCTCGGCCTGCGTCACGCTCTTTCGGCAAAGCTGAAGGCCGATGATGTCATCATCATCGACAACCTCGTTGCTACAGAAGCAAAGACCAAGGCTCTGGCCGCGACTTTCGAGACGCTCGGCCTGACCAATGCGCTCTTCATCGGCGGCGCTGAGCTCGACGGCAACTTCAAGCTCGCTGCCCAGAACATCCCGAACATCGATGTTCTGCCGATCCAGGGCATCAACGTTTACGACATCGTGCGCCGCGGCAAGCTCGTGCTTTCCAAGGCTGCCGTTGAAGCTCTAGAGGAGCGTTTCAAGTGACCGATCTTCGCCACTACGATGTGATCGTCTCGCCGGCGATCACCGAAAAGTCCACTCTGGTATCGGAAAACAACCAGGTTGTTTTCAATGTCGCCAAGGCGGCCACGAAGCCGGAAATCAAGGCTGCAGTCGAGGCGCTCTTCGGCGTCAAGGTCACGGCCGTCAACACTCTGCTCCGCAAGGGCAAGACCAAGCGTTTCCGCGGTTTTGTCGGCAAGCAGAAGGACGTGAAGAAGGCTGTCGTGACGCTGGCTGAAGGCCAGACGATCGACGTCTCCACCGGTCTCTGAGGATTAAGAAAATGGCATTGAAAACATTCAATCCGACGACCCCGAGCCAGCGCCAGCTGGTCATCGTCGACCGCTCTTCGCTCTACAAGGGCAAGCCGGTCAAGACGCTGACGGAAGGTCTGACCAAGAGCGGCGGTCGTAACAACCTCGGCCGCATCACCGCCCGTTTCATCGGCGGCGGTCACAAGCGCACTTATCGTCTGGTCGACTTCAAGCGTCGCAAGTTCGATCTCGAAGGCACCGTTGAGCGTATCGAATACGATCCGAACCGCACGGCTTTCATTGCGCTGGTGACCTATGCTGATGGTGAGAAGGCTTATATCCTCGCTCCGCAGCGCCTCGCTGCCGGCGACAAGGTCATCGCTTCGGAAAAGGCTGTCGACGTAAAGCCCGGCAACACCATGCCGCTGCAATTCATCCCGGTCGGCACCATCATCCACAACGTGGAAATGAAGCCGGGCAAGGGTGGTCAGATCGCACGTTCGGCTGGCGGTTACGCACAGCTCGTCGGTCGCGATGCCGGCATGGCGATCCTTCGCCTGAACTCGGGCGAACAGCGCCTCGTTCATGGCTCCTGCCTTGCTTCGATCGGCGCCGTTTCCAACCCTGACCATGCCAACATCAACGACGGCAAGGCCGGTCGTACGGTTTGGCGCGGCAAGCGTCCGCATAACCGCGGCGTCGTCATGAACCCGGTCGACCATCCGCACGGCGGTGGTGAAGGCCGCACCTCGGGTGGCCGTCATCCGGTTACCCCGTGGGGCAAGCCGACCAAGGGCAAGCGCACCCGGTCGAACAAGTCGACCGACAAGATGATCATGCGCTCGCGTCATCAGCGTAAGAAGTAAGAGAGGAAGTCTCCAATGGCTCGTTCAGTATGGAAAGGTCCGTTCGTTGACGGCTATCTTCTCAAGAAGGCTGAGAAGGTTCGTGAAGGCGGACGTGCAGAAGTAATCAAGATCTGGAGCCGTCGCTCCACGATCCTGCCGCAGTTCGTGGGTCTGACCTTCGGCGTCTACAACGGCAGCAAGCATATTCCGGTCAGCGTCAATGAAGACATGGTCGGCCACAAGTTCGGTGAATTCTCTCCGACCCGTACCTACTACGGTCACGGTGCGGACAAGAAGGCAAAGAGGAAGTAACAATGGGCAAGGCAAAAGCCGAACGCCGGCTGAAGGACAACGAGGCGCAAGCAGTCGCCCGCACGCTCCGCGTCAGCCCACAGAAGCTCAACCTGGTTGCTGCGGCCATCCGCGGCAAGAAGGTTGACCGCGCACTCGCTGAGCTGGAATTCTCCCGCAAGCGCATCGCAGGCGCCGTCAAGAAGACGCTGGAATCCGCGATCGCCAACGCTGAGAACAACCACGATCTCGACGTTGACTCGCTGGTCGTCGCAGAAGCCTACGTTGGCAAGTCGATCGTCATGAAGCGTTTCCACGCTCGTGGCCGCGGCCGTGCATCTCGCATCGAGAAGCCGTTCGCGCACCTGACGATTGTTGTCCGCGAAGTGCAGGCACAAGAGGAGGCCGCATAATGGGTCAGAAAATCAATCCAATCGGTTTCCGTCTTGGCATCAACCGTACCTGGGATAGCCGCTGGTTCGCGGACAATGCCGAGTATGGTCAGCTGCTGCACGAAGACCTGAAGATGCGCAAGTTCGTCATGAGCGAACTGAAGCAGGCTGGTATCGCAAAGGTCGTCATCGAGCGTCCGCACAAGAAGTGCCGCGTCACGATCCACTCGGCTCGCCCGGGTCTGATCATCGGCAAGAAGGGTGCAGACATCGACAAGCTCCGCAAGAAGCTGTCGGACATGACGAGCTCCGAAACGCACCTCAACATCGTTGAAGTGCGCAAGCCGGAAGTCGACGCGACGCTCGTCGCACAGTCGATCGCCCAGCAGCTCGAACGCCGCGTGGCTTTCCGCCGCGCCATGAAGCGCGCTGTTCAGTCTGCAATGCGTCTTGGCGCCGAAGGCATCAAGATCACCTGCGCGGGCCGTCTTGGCGGTGCGGAAATCGCTCGTACCGAATGGTACCGCGAAGGCCGCGTTCCGCTGCACACCCTGCGTGCGGACATCGATTACGGTACGGCTGAAGCTGAAACCGCATTCGGCATCTGCGGCATCAAGGTCTGGATCTTCAAGGGCGAAATCCTTGAGCACGATCCGATGGCCTCCGAGCGCCGCGCACTCGAGGGTGACGCTCAGGGTCCGGCAAGCCGCGACCGCGATCGTCGCCGCGACAACGCTTGATAGCGTTGGTGGCAAAGAAGTTCGGAGAATAAGAAAATGTTGCAGCCAAAGCGTACCAAGTACCGCAAGCAATTCAAGGGCCGCATCAAGGGCGTTGCCAAGGGAGGTTCCGACCTCGCCTTCGGTGAATTCGGCCTGAAGGCTCAGGAGCCCAACCGCGTCAATGCACGCGAGATCGAAGCGGCCCGCCGCGCGATCACGCGCTACATGAAGCGTGCCGGCCGTGTATGGATCCGCGTGTTCCCGGATGTTCCGGTAACCGCAAAGCCGACCGAAGTCCGCATGGGTAAGGGTAAGGGCTCCGTTGAATACTGGGCATGCAAGGTCAAGCCCGGCCGTATGATGTTCGAGATCGACGGCGTCAGCGAAGAGATCGCCCGCGAGGCGCTGCGCCTCGGCTCCGCCAAGCTCTCGGTCAAGACGCGCTTCGTTCAGCGCATTGCAGAGTAAGGAGAGGCAGATGAAAGCCGAAGAAGTCCGCGGCCTCACGGCCGATCAGCTCAAGGACAAGCTTGCCGACCTCAAGAAGGAGCAGTTCAACCTGCGCTTCCAGAAGGCGACCGGCCAGCTCGAAAAGTCCTCGCGCATCAACGAAGTTCGCAAGGACATCGCCCGCGTGAAAACCATTGCCCGCCAGAAGGCGGCAGAAGCAAAGGCGTAAAGGAAGAAAAAAATGCCGAAGCGCATTCTGCAGGGCGTCGTCGTTGGCGACAAGAACGAGAAGACTGTCGTAGTTCGCGTTGAGCGCCGTTTCGCTCACCCGCTGCTTCAGAAGACCGTTCGTCGTTCCAAGAAGTACAAGGCCCACGACGAAAACAACCAGTACAAGATCGGCGATACCGTTTCCATCGAGGAATGCGCACCGATCTCCAAGGACAAGCGCTGGACGGTCGTTTCCGCCCAGGGCAAGTAAGAGAATTTTGTGCGAGGCCTTGCGTCTCGCACAGATTTCTGTATGAAGCAGCGTCGGAACGCTCGAATGCCGGGCGTTCTTTTGCTTTGAGCGCACGGAAGGTCCCGTCGGGAAACCACCTTGGCACGATTTTTCCCGCGCTATTCAAGCTATTGCCGCATCTGTGCCCGTCCGTGAGACGGGTTCGGGCGGCTGACAATTTTCATATGCCGGGGTAGGGGGTGCAAACCCAACCATTCCGGTAAAACAAGAAGGCGACCTGATATGATTCAGATGCAAACAAACCTCGACGTCGCGGATAATTCCGGCGCGCGTCGTGTCATGTGCATCAAGGTGCTGGGCGGCTCGAAGCGCAAGTATGCCTCGATCGGCGACGTTATTGTCGTTTCGATCAAGGAAGCGATCCCGCGCGGCCGCGTGAAGAAGGGTGACGTGATGAAGGCGGTGGTCGTTCGTACCGCCAAGGAAATCCGTCGCGTTGATGGCAGCATCATTCGCTTCGACACCAATGCAGCAGTCCTCATCGACAACAAGAAAGAGCCGATCGGCACCCGTATCTTCGGACCGGTTCCGCGCGAACTTCGCGCCAAGAACCACATGAAGATCATCTCGCTGGCTCCCGAAGTACTGTAAGGAGCGGGAACGATGCAGAAGATTCGTAAGGGCGACAAAGTCGTCATGCTCGCAGGCAAGGACAAGGGCCGTACCGGCGAAGTCCTCCAGGTTCTGCCTAAGGAAGATCGTGCGGTTGTCCGCGGCATCAACGTCGTAAAGCGCCATCAGCGCCAGACGCAGAGCCAGGAAGCCGGCATCATCAGCAAGGAAGCCTCGGTTCACCTCTCCAACGTTGCGATCGTCGATAAGGACGGCAAGCCGACCCGCGTCGGTTTCAAGGTTGTTGACGGCAAGAAGGTCCGTGTGGCCAAGCGTTCCGGTGAGGTGATCTGATGGCTGAGGCAAAGTACGAGCCGCGGCTCAAGAAGGAATATGTCGAGCGTATCCGTAAGGCTATGCAGGAGAAGTTCTCCTACGCCAACGAGATGATGATCCCGAAGCTCGACAAGATCGTAATCAACATGGGTGTTGGTGAAGCGACGGCTGATTCGAAGAAGCCGACCGTCGCTGCAGCCGACCTGGCCGCTATCGCTGGCCAGAAGCCGGTCATCACCCGTGCACGCAACTCCATCGCTGGCTTCAAGGTCCGCGAGCAGATGCCGATCGGCGCAAAGGTCACCCTGCGCGGCGCTCGCATGTACGAGTTCCTGGACCGCCTCGTGAACATCGCACTCCCGCGCGTTCGCGACTTCCGCGGCCTGAACCCGAAAAGCTTTGACGGCCGTGGCAACTTCGCCATGGGCATCAAGGAGCACATTGTGTTCCCTGAGATCAACTACGACAAGGTTGATCAGATGTGGGGCATGGACATCATCGTTTGCACGACGGCAACGAAGGACGACGAAGCACGGGCTCTGCTGACAGAGTTCAACTTCCCGTTCCGTCAGTAACCGTAACGACGAGCGTAGAAAAGGAACCGCACATGGCGAAGACAAGCGCAGTTGAAAAGAACAAGCGCCGCCGTAATACGGTCGCAAACCAGGCTGCCAAGCGCGCAGCTCTGAAGGCGATCATCATGAACCAGGCTCTTCCGATCGAAGAGCGGTTCAAGGCCTCGATCAAGCTGGCATCCCTGCCGCGCGATGGATCCAAGACCCGCATTCGCAACCGTTGCGAAGTATCGGGCCGTCCGCGCGCATACTACCGCAAACTGCGCATGTCGCGTATCGCGCTGCGTGAACTCGGCAATCTCGGCAAGGTGCCGGGCATCGTCAAGTCGAGCTGGTAAGGAGCAGGTTAGATGACAATGACTGATCCGTTGGGCGATATGCTCACTCGCATCCGCAACGGCGCTTCTCGCCGCAAGTCGTCGGTCTCGACGCCTGCTTCGAAGCTCCGTGCACGCGTTCTCGATGTCCTGCAGTCCGAAGGCTACATCCGTGGCTATTCCGTTGTCGATTTCGGCAATGGCAAGTCGGAGCTCAGCATCGAGCTGAAGTACTACGAAGGCGCATCGGTGATCCGTGAGATCGGCCGTGTGTCCAAGCCGGGCCGCCGGGTTTATGTCTCGGTCAAGTCCATTCCGCAGGTCGCGAACGGCCTCGGCATCACCATCCTTTCTACCCCGAAGGGCGTGATGGCCGATCACCAGGCTCGCGAACAGAACGTTGGTGGCGAGGTTCTTTGCTCGGTCTTCTAAGATCGCGCAGAGATCTCCATAGCGAACAGACAGGATTGAAACATGTCTCGTATCGGTAAAAAGCCCGTTCAGGTGCCTGCTGGGATCACGGCTACGGTCGATGGCCAGAAGGTTACTGCAAAGGGCCCGAAGGGCGAGCTGTTCTTCGTCGCGAATGACGAAGTCGGCGTAAAGCTCGAAAACAACGCGGTCGTCGTAACGCCGCTCAGCCAGACGAAGGATGCTCGTGCAAAGTGGGGCATGTCCCGCACGATGATCGAGAACATCTTCAAGGGCGTCAAGGACGGCTTTGAGCGCAAGCTCGAAATCAACGGCGTCGGTTACCGCGCGTCGCTTCAGGGCAAGAACCTGCAGCTGGCACTCGGCTTCAGCCATGACGTTGTTTATGAGCCGCCGCAGGGCATCACGATCGCTGTGCCGAAGCCGACGGAAATCGTCGTCACCGGCATCAACAAGCAGCAGGTCGGCCAGGTTGCCGCTGAAATCCGCGAATACCGCGGTCCTGAGCCTTACAAGGGCAAGGGCGTCAAGTATGCCGAAGAGCGGATTGTCCGCAAAGAAGGCAAGAAGAAGTAAGGATCACGCGAAATGGCTAGCAGGAAAGAAGCACTTGCACGTCGTGCCAACCGCGTGCGCCGTCAACTCAAGTCGGTGGCCAATGGCCGTCCGCGCCTGTCGGTTCATCGCTCCTCGAAGAACATCTACGTTCAGGTCATCGACGATGTTGCAGGCAAGACGCTCGCGTCTGCCTCGACTCTCGATAAGGATCTGCGCGGTTCTCTGAAGACCGGTGCTGATACAGCAGCAGCTGCCCTCGTCGGCAAGCTCGTTGCAGAGCGCGCAACGAAGGCAGGCGTCAGCGAGGTCGTATTCGACCGTGGCGCCTTCATCTACCACGGCCGTATCAAGGCCCTGGCAGACGCAGCCCGCGAAGGCGGTCTGTCCTTCTGATCAAGTTTCCGGCCGGACGCTTTCGAGCGCCGGCCGGATCTCACCGGACCGCATACGCTCCCTAATGGGAGGCCGCTGCGGTCCTCGCTTTGTTTGCCCGTTGCACCCGGAAAAGAAAAAGGAAAAGGACAATGGCACAGGAAAGAAGAGGCCCGCGGGATGACCGCCAGAGCCGCGAAGAGCGCGATAGCGAATTCGTCGACAAGCTGGTCGCGATCAACCGCGTCGCCAAGGTCGTCAAGGGTGGCCGCCGTTTCGGTTTTGCCGCTCTCGTCGTCGTCGGTGACCAGAAGGGCCGCGTAGGCTTCGGTCACGGCAAGGCACGCGAAGTGCCGGAAGCCATCCGCAAGGCAACGGAAGCCGCAAAGCGCGAGCTCATCTTCGTGCCGCTGCGCGAAGGCCGTACCCTGCATCACGACGTCCACGGCCGTCACGGCGCCGGCAAGGTTCTGCTGCGCTCTGCTAAGGTCGGTACCGGTATCATCGCCGGTGGTCCGATGCGTGCCGTTTTCGAAACGCTCGGCGTTCACGACGTTGTCGCCAAGTCGACCGGTTCCTCGAACCCATACAACATGGTTCGCGCCACCTTCGACGCTCTGAAGCACCAGGTTCACCCGAAGGACATCGCAGCTCAGCGCGGCATCAAGTATGCTACGCTTCAGGCTCGCCGTGCCGCCTCCGGCAACGCCTCTGAAGAATAAGAGGAGTCTGACCCATGGCCAAGGCTACCAAGAAGACCGAAGCGAAGACGGTTACCGTCGAGCAGATCGGCAGCCCGATTCGCCGTCCGGACGTACAGCAGCGCACGCTGATCGGTCTGGGCCTCAACAAGATGCACCGTCGCCGCACGCTGGAAGATACCCCGGCTGTTCGTGGCATGATCCGTGCTGTCCAGCATCTCGTTCGCGTCGTCGACGAGAAGTAAGCCGGAGGGAACGCACATGAAACTGAATGAAATCAAGGACAACGAAGGTTCGACCCACAGCCGCAAGCGCCTCGGCCGCGGTATCGGTTCGGGCTCGGGCAAGACCGGTGGTCGCGGTGTCAAGGGTCAGAAGTCCCGTTCCGGCGTCGCCATCAACGGTTTCGAAGGCGGCCAGATGCCAATCTACCGCCGTCTGCCGAAGCGCGGCTTCACGAACATCTTCAAGGCCGACTTCGTCGTCGTTTCGCTCGCACGCATCCAGGCTGCGATCGACGCCGGCAAGCTCGATGGCAAGGCGACTGTCGATGCCGCTGCTCTCAAGGCAGCCGGCGTCATCCGCCGCGCCAAGGACGGCGTTCGCGTTCTCGCTGACGGCGAGCTGAAGGCAAAGATCAAGCTCGAGGTCGCAGGCGCTTCCAAGCCCGCCGTCGAGAAGATCGAAAAGGCCGGCGGTTCGATCACGCTTCTTTCTGTCGCAACGGCAGAATAATAATCTTATGATATGTCGCCCGGGGTGCTTCACACCGGGCGATTTTGCTCCCATATGTGGGCCTCACAAAAACCTGTATCGTTGCACCCCGCAGCGTACCGGTTTCGATGAAATCAAGGGTGAGGCATTGATTGCGCCCGCAATCCGTCCGAAGCCCGGTTGTGAATAATTAGAGTACTGATTCTGGGGCCGGCTCTCGTTCGAGGCGCCCCGAATGGGTAGCGCGGAGAATCGCATGGCATCTGCAGCGGAACAGTTGGCCTCCAATCTTAATTTTTCGACCTTCGCCAAGGCTGAGGATCTCAAGAAGCGCCTGTGGTTCACGCTGGCAGCTCTCCTCGTCTATCGTCTTGGTACGCACATTCCGCTTCCGGGCCTGCACCCCGAAGCCTATGCCCAGGCCTTCCGCGGCCAGGCGGGCGGCATTCTCGGTCTCTTCAACATGTTCTCGGGCGGCGCCGTCCAGCGCATGGCGATTTTCGCGCTCGGCATCATGCCTTATATCTCTGCCTCGATCATCGTACAGTTGATGACGTCGGTCGTGCCTGCGCTCGAGAACCTGAAGAAGGAAGGCGAGCAGGGCCGCAAGGTCATCAACCAGTACACCCGTTACGGCACCGTGCTGCTCGGCGCGCTTCAGGCCTACGGCATCGCAGTCGGCCTCGAAAGCGGCAACGGTCTGGTGGTCGATCCAGGCTGGTTCTTCCGTATTTCCACCGTTATCACGCTGCTCGGCGGCACGATGTTCCTGATGTGGCTTGGCGAGCAGATCACCTCGCGCGGCATCGGCAACGGAATTTCGCTGATCATCTTCGCCGGCATCGCCGCCGGCCTTCCGCAGGCTGTGGGCGGTACGCTGGAACTCGGCCGCACCGGTGCACTTTCGACGACGCTCATTCTTGCCGTCATCGTGATCGCAATCGGCGTTATTGGCGTCATCGTCTTCGTCGAACGCGCCCAGCGCCGCCTGCTGATCCAGTATCCGAAGCGTCAGGTCGGCAACCGCATGTTCCAGGGTGATACCTCGCACCTGCCGCTGAAGCTCAACACCTCTGGCGTTATCCCGGCGATCTTTGCCTCGTCGCTGCTGCTTCTGCCGGCAACTCTCGCAGGCTTTGCCAATACGGCGGCCATGCCGTCCTGGGCGACGGCGATCGTCGCAGCGCTGGGCCACGGGCAGCCGCTCTACATGCTGCTGTACGCCGGACTGATTGCCTTCTTCGCCTTCTTCTACACGGCCATCGTCTTCAATCCGAAGGACACGGCCGATAACCTGAAAAAACATGGCGGCTTCATTCCGGGCATCCGTCCGGGTGAGCGCACCGCCGAATATATCGATTACGTCCTGACCCGAATCACGGTCATCGGCGCGATCTATCTCGTCTTCGTCTGCATCCTGCCCGAGATACTGGTGTCGCAAACTGGCATCCCATTATCCCTTGGTGGCACTTCGCTTTTGATCGTGGTTAGCGTAACTCTTGATACGGTGGCACAGATTCAGGGCCACCTGATAGCACAGCAGTACGAAGGCCTGATCAAGAAATCGAAGTTGCGCGGAGGTAAGAGGGGGCGATGAGACTTATACTTTTGGGGCCGCCGGGTGCGGGCAAGGGGACCCAGGCCCAGAGGATCGTGGAGAAGTACGGCATTCCGCAACTTTCCACGGGCGACATGCTCCGTGCTGCCGTCCAGGCTGGCACGGAGGTCGGCAAGCGGGCAAAGGCTGTCATGGACGCCGGCAAGCTTGTCTCCGATGAGATCGTCAACGCCATCGTTTCCGAACGTATCGATCAGCCCGATTGTGAAAACGGCTTCATTCTCGACGGTTTTCCGCGGACGCTTGTCCAGGCGGATGCCACCGAGGAGATGCTTCGCGCCAAGGGGCTCGATCTGTCGGTCGTCATCGAGCTGAAGGTTGATGACGCCGAACTGGTGCGCCGCGTTGCGGGGCGCTATTCCTGCGCCCAGTGCGGCAGCGTTTACCATGACACCGACAAGCGTCCGGTGCAGGAAGGTGTGTGCGACAAGTGCGGTTCGACGCATTTCAAGCGCCGCCCGGACGATAATCCTGAAACAATGACGGCGCGGCTTCAGGTCTACTATAAAGAGACGTCGCCGTTGATTGGCTATTATCACGCCAAGGGGAAGCTCAGGAGCGTGGATGGCATGGCCGACATGGACCACGTCACTCAACAGGTCGAGGCCATTCTTTCGAAGCTGTAAGGCTTTGAAAATAAACTTGGCGGGACCGGTTGCCTTTCGGCACTGATTCCGCTAAACACCGCGCCAACTCGCGACATTCGATGCGATCGGCGCGGATTTCCCAAAGGAAGTCCGGGTTCGGTCGTTTTGACATGTTACGAACCCAAATTTGAACGAGCGGCCCTTCGGAGGGCGGCGTAACGAAGCCCTCTTGCCGGATGGCAACTGGAACTCAAGGAGAATAGGCGTGGCACGTATCGCTGGCGTCAACATCCCGACTGCGAAGCGCGTCGTTATCGCGCTGACCTACATTCACGGGATCGGTTCGAAATTCGCACAGGAAATCGTCGAGAAAGTCGGTATCCCGGCTGATCGCCGCGTGCACCAGCTCACGGACGCTGAAGTTCTTCAGATCCGCGAAACCATTGACCGTGACTATCAGGTCGAGGGTGACCTTCGTCGCGAAACCTCGATGAACATCAAGCGTCTGATGGACCTTGGCTCCTACCGCGGCCTGCGCCATCGTCGCGGCCTGCCGGTTCGCGGTCAGCGTACGCACACCAATGCCCGCACCCGCAAGGGTCCGGCAAAGGCGATCGCTGGTAAGAAGAAGTAATTTCCGGGAAACCGGGAAGGGGAGGCTGGCGGTCCGCCGGCCTCTTTTGAGTTTGGAGCGGCGCCCTAAGGGGTGCCGTTCCGGTGTAGCCGCTGGCATTACGGCGGTGAGGATATCCAAGAAAGGGATACAATGGCCAAGGAAGCCGTCCGCGTTCGCCGTCGCGAACGTAAAAACATTTCATCGGGTGTGGCGCACGTCAACTCGACCTTCAACAACACGATGATCACCATCACCGACGCACAGGGCAACGCAATCGCCTGGTCGTCGGCTGGTGCCAAGGGCTTCAAGGGTTCGCGCAAGTCGACCCCGTTTGCTGCCCAGATCGCTGCTGAAGATGCTGCCAAGAAGGCGCAGGAACATGGCATGAAGTCGCTGGAAGTCGAAGTTTGCGGTCCGGGTTCCGGTCGTGAATCCGCTCTGCGCGCGCTCCAGGCTGCTGGTTTCATGATCACGTCTATCCGCGACGTGACGCCGATCCCGCACAATGGCTGCCGCCCGCGCAAGAAGCGCCGCGTCTGATCATCGCCAATCACAACACCGGTGAGCGGTTTTTCGCTCCCGGTGCTTCTCAAGCTCGGTTGCCACGATTGGATGGTGGCAACGAACGGAAGGCAAAACAATGATTCAGAAAAACTGGCAGGAATTGATCAAGCCGAACAAGGTCGAGTTCTCTTCCAACTCGCGCACCAAGGCGACGCTCGTTGCAGAGCCGCTGGAGCGCGGTTTCGGCCTGACCCTCGGGAACGCGCTTCGTCGCGTTCTGCTCTCGTCGCTGCGCGGTGCTGCTGTTACGGCCGTGCAGATCGACGGCGTACTGCACGAGTTCTCCTCGATTCCGGGCGTCCGCGAAGACGTCACGGACATCGTGCTCAACATCAAGGAAATCGCCATCAAGATGGATGGCGATGACGCAAAGCGCATGGTCGTCCGCAAGCAGGGCCCGGGCGTTGTGACGGCTGGCGACATCCAGACGGTCGGCGATATCGAAATCCTCAACCCCGAGCATGTCATCTGCACGCTCGATGAGGGCGCCGAAATCCGCATGGAATTCACGGTCAACAACGGCAAGGGCTACGTTCCGGCCGAACGCAATCGTGCGGAAGATGCTCCGATCGGCCTTATCCCGGTCGACAGCCTCTATTCGCCGGTCAAGAAGGTGTCCTACAAGGTTGAAAACACCCGCGAAGGACAGGTTCTCGACTACGACAAGCTGTCGATGACCATCGAAACCGATGGCTCGGTTTCCGGCGAAGATGCCGTCGCGTTTGCGGCTCGCATCCTGCAGGACCAGCTTGGCGTCTTCGTCAACTTCGACGAGCCGCAGAAGGAAGCCGAAGAAGAAGCAGTCACCGAACTTGCTTTCAACCCGGCGCTCCTGAAGAAGGTAGACGAACTCGAACTGTCGGTTCGCTCGGCAAACTGCCTGAAGAACGACAACATCGTCTACATCGGCGACCTCATTCAGAAGACCGAAGCAGAAATGCTCCGCACGCCGAATTTTGGTCGCAAGTCGCTGAACGAAATCAAGGAAGTTCTCGCTTCCATGGGCCTGCACCTCGGCATGGAAGTGCCGGCATGGCCGCCCGAGAACATCGAAGATCTCGCCAAGCGGTACGAAGACCAGTACTAAACATTCAAACGGCAGGCGAATGCCTGCAAGTGAAGGAGAATAGCCATGCGCCACGGTAAAGCCGGCCGCAAGCTGAATAGAACCGCAAGCCACCGCAAGGCGATGTTCGCCAACATGGCGGCTTCGCTCATCACCCATGAGCAGATCGTGACGACCCTGCCGAAGGCAAAGGAAATCCGTCCGATCGTTGAGAAGCTCGTCACCCTCGGCAAGCGCGGCGACCTGCACGCTCGCCGCCAGGCGATCTCGCAGATCAAGGACGCCGCAGTCGTTTCGAAGCTTTTCGACACGATCGCTTCGCGTTACGCAACCCGCAACGGCGGCTACCTGCGTATCATGAAGGCCGGCTTCCGCCAGGGCGACAACGCCGCTCTCGCCGTCATCGAATTCGTTGACCGCGACACCTACGCGAAGGGCGCAGCCGACAAGGCCCGCGTCGCCGCCGAAGAGCAGGCCGCAGCCGCTTAATCAATCATCCGGTTCGCCGGAAGCAAAACAGCCGGGCTGCAAAGCCCGGCTGTTTTTGTTTGTGAAAGATGCTAGCGCCGCCCTAAAACTTGCGTTGCATATATTATTTTCTACAGCTGTAACTGGTATAACGTTGTGATTATAGCTAGGTCATAATTGGGTGCGCGTATGCAAGAGACTGAAAAGGAATTTGATCTTCGAATTAAGACAGCCGAGAGGGCACATGACTTTGCGCGTAAAGGAGCAGAAGCGCATAACGGTCAGGTTCAAGCATTCGCTTTGGCAGCAATGAAAGCGCCTGCATTTGTTTCTGCTGGCGGACTAGCTGCTGCTCTCGCCTTCTACAGCGCAAATCATCAATTGATTTCCGCCAGCGCTGGAGCAAATCAGCAGTTTTCCAACGTACTGACATGGCTCTTAGCGGCGTTGCTTCTCACGGTTGTCGCCCCGGGGTTGGCGTATTTCAGTCAGTTGGCTTATTTCGACGCGAACTCCAATTTCACGCATCACTATGAGAGCCCATACGTCCGCCACACAAAGCGAAGCAAGATCGCTAATGCCATCGGCGACATTTGCCGCTGGACAGCAGTTATCTTCATTGTTTGCTCGATCGGATGTGCGGCGCTTGGCGGCGTTTCGCTCCTGCGGCTTATATCCGTACTGGTTTAGCTTCCGTCCGGCCGCGCGTGCGCCCCTGACTTTGTTTCTTCTTACTGCGCGCGATCGGCCGGTAGGACCGATAGAGGATCATGAGGATCAGCAGGACGATATAGATCGATTGCTCGAGGCCGAAGACCTTGGTGGACAGCGAAAAGTGCAGCGCGCCGCAGGCTGCCACGATGTAGACGAGGCGGTGCAGCCTGATCCAGTTCTGGCCGAGGCGGCGAATCGAGAAATTGTTGGACGTCACCGCAAGCGGGACCAGAAGTGCCAGGCCGCCCATGCCGAACATGATGAAGGGTCGCTTCGCGACGTCATCGATGACGGCTTGAATGACCAATGCCTGATCCAGCACCATGTAGACCGTGAAATGCATCAGCGCGTAGTAAAAGGTGAGCAGCCCAAGAGCGCGCCGATAGCGGAGATAATTCCAGCCGAAGAGATCGCGCGCGGGCGAGACGGCGAGCGTCAGGATCAGGAAGCGAATCGTCCAGAGCCCGAGGAAGAGCTCGAAGGTCTTCACCGGATCGGCTCCGAGCTGATCCGTCGCGCCGAGATAGAAGGTCCAGACTGCCGGGATCAAGCCCACCGCGTAGAGCGCCCAAACGGAAGCAGGCTGCCAGCGTTTCGGAAGCGCGAGCGAAAGTCCGGCCATCAGAAATTCGCCCTCAGATCCATGCCGGCATAGAGGCTCGCCACTTCGTCGGCATAGCCGTTGAAGGGCAGCGTCGGGTGACGGCTTGCGCCGAAAAATCCGCTCTCGCCGATCCGCCGCTCGGTCGCCTGGCTCCAGCGCGGATGGTCGACCGCGGGGTTCACATTGGCGTAGAAGCCGTATTCCTGCGAGTTGGTAACCTGCCAGGTATTCTTCGGCTCCTTGTCGGTGAGCGTGATGCGCACGATCGACTTGATTCCCTTGAAGCCATATTTCCACGGCACGACGAGGCGGATCGGCGCCCCGTTCTGATTGGGCAGGGTCTCGCCGTAGAGGCCGACGGCCAGCAGTGTCAGCGGGTGGCGGGCTTCGTCAAGGCGCAGGCCCTCGACATAGGGCCAATCCAGCGACTGGAATATCCCTTTCTGCCCCGGCATTTCGTCCGGCCGGACAACCGTTTCGAAGGCGACGTATTTGGCGCTTCCCAGCGGCTCGACCTTGTCGAGCAGCGCCGCAAGCGGGAAGCCGTCCCATGGAATCACCATCGACCAGGCCTCGACGCAGCGCATCCGGTAGGTACGACTTTCGATCGGGAACTCCTTCATCAGGGCTTCGATGTCGAAGGTCCCCGGCTTGCTGACCATACCGTCGACCTTGACCGTCCATGGCAGGGGCTTGAAATCACCGGAAAGGGCTGACGGGTCCCCCTTGTCGAGACCGAATTCATAGAAATTGTTATAGGTCGTGATGTCCTTCAGCGGCGTCGCCTTCTCATCGACCTTGTACTTGCTCTCGACGGCGGAAAGCGCCGCAGCGCTCGCCTGTCCGGCGCCGTAGAGCGCCATGGCGCCAAGCGTTGCTGCTCCGAGGAATTCGCGACGGCGCAGATAAATCTGGCGCGGTGTGATCTCCGAAGATGGGATCTTAGGCGGACGGTAGGCTGGCATTTCGAAATCCTCCTGGGCGGGGGCGGCCCGATATCTTAATAAACGCATCAGCAGCGTTTCAGACTAATGTGTAGGCCTTGAAGATCACTTTCGTGAAGCCAATTTTTTGTGTTTGGTTGTGATGGAATAGCCTGTAACAAAAGGCTGCGCTTCATCGTATATGCTCGATGGCGCAAATGAGTGGCGTACCGGATTTGCCCCTGCCGGT
This sequence comes from Rhizobium sp. SVR5-9E, assembly GCF_056755095.1. Lineage (NCBI taxonomy): Bacteria > Pseudomonadati > Pseudomonadota > Alphaproteobacteria > Hyphomicrobiales > Rhizobiaceae > Rhizobium > Rhizobium sp. SVR5-9E. The sequence goes on from NZ_JBNDHS010000036.1 coordinate 23,460, forward strand.
AGTGACAGCCCCGGCCGATTGGAATAGGACAGTTCCAAAAAGCAGCGATCGCCCGGTTCCGCAAGCCTTTTGCCGCCCGCATCGCTCGCATTATTCCGCTAGATCGAGGAAGACGCCGATGCCCGCATATCGTTCCAGAACCACGACCCACGGCCGCAACATGGCGGGCGCGCGCGGCCTTTGGCGCGCGACGGGCATGAAGGATTCGGATTTCGGCAAGCCGATCATCGCGGTGGTGAACTCCTTCACGCAGTTCGTGCCGGGACACGTGCACCTCAAGGATCTCGGCCAGCTCGTCGCCCGCGAGATCGAAGCGGCTGGCGGCGTCGCCAAGGAGTTCAACACGATCGCCGTCGACGACGGTATCGCCATGGGCCATGACGGCATGCTCTATTCGCTGCCGTCGCGCGAACTGATCGCCGACAGCGTCGAATACATGGTCAACGCCCATTGCGCCGATGCCATGGTCTGCATTTCCAATTGCGACAAGATCACCCCCGGCATGCTGATGGCATCGCTGCGTCTCAACATTCCGACCGTCTTCGTTTCCGGTGGTCCGATGGAAGCCGGCAAGGTCGTGCTGCAGGGCAAGAAGGTGGCGCTCGATCTCGTCGATGCCATGGTCGCCGCGGCCGACGACAAGATCAGCGACGAGGATGTCCAGATCATCGAACGCTCGGCCTGTCCGACCTGCGGCTCGTGCTCCGGCATGTTCACCGCCAACTCCATGAACTGCCTGACCGAGGCGCTCGGCCTGTCGCTGCCCGGCAACGGCTCCACGCTCGCAACCCATGCGGACCGTAAGCGCCTCTTTGTCGAAGCCGGTCATCTCATTGTCGATCTCGCCCGCCGTTATTACGAGCAGGAGGATGACAAGGTCCTGCCGCGCAATGTCGCTTCCAAGCAGGCCTTCGAAAACGCGATGACGCTCGATATCGCCATGGGCGGCTCCACCAATACCGTGCTGCACATCCTTGCGGCCGCTCATGAAGGCGAGATCGATTTCACGATGGATGATATCGACGCGCTGTCGCGCCGTGTGCCGTGCCTTTCCAAGGTCGCCCCGGCCAAGAGCGACGTTCACATGGAAGACGTTCATCGCGCCGGCGGCATCATGTCGATCCTTGGCGAACTTGATAAAGGCGGGCTTCTGAACCGCGATTGCCCGACCGTTCATACCGAAACGCTGGGCGATGCCATCGACCGCTGGGATATCACCCGCACCAACAGCGAGACGGTCCGCGACTTCTATCGCGCTGCACCCGGCGGCGTGCCGACGCAGGTCGCCTTCAGCCAGAGCGCCCGCTGGGAAGAGCTCGATACCGACCGCGAAAACGGTGTCATCCGCTCGGTCGAACATCCGTTCTCGAAGGATGGCGGCCTGGCCGTGCTCAGAGGCAACCTCGCGCTCGACGGCTGCATCGTCAAGACGGCGGGCGTCGATGAATCGATCCTGAAATTCTCCGGCCCGGCCAAGGTCTTCGAAAGCCAGGACTCGGCCGTGAAGGGCATTCTCAGCAACGAGGTGGTGGCAGGCGACGTCGTCGTCATCCGCTACGAAGGCCCGAAGGGCGGCCCCGGCATGCAGGAAATGCTCTATCCGACCAGCTATCTGAAATCCAAGGGCCTCGGCAAGGCCTGCGCGCTGATCACCGACGGCCGCTTCTCGGGCGGTACGTCGGGCCTCTCGATCGGCCACGTTTCGCCGGAAGCGGCAAACGGCGGCACGATTGGCCTCGTGCGCCCGGGCGATATGATCGATATCGACATCCCCAACCGCACGATCAGCCTGCGCATCAGCGACGCCGAACTTGCGACCCGCCGTGCCGAGCAGGAGGAGAAGGGCTGGCATCCGGCCGAGCATCGCAAGCGCAATGTCACGACAGCGCTCAAGGCCTACGCGGCCTTCGCGACGAGCGCGGACCGCGGCGCGGTGCGCGACCTCGGCGGGCGTTGAGCGGATCGCCGATGCGCCGGCTGCCGCTCGGGACAACGGGAGGCAAATGATGTCTGATGACGAAGCCGCCATACGGGATGTGTTGGAAAGGTGGTTCGCCGCGAGCAAGCGCGGCGACACGGCCACGGTTCTCAGCCTGATGACCGATGACGTCGTGTTTATGGTGCCCGGCCGCAAGCCTTTCGGCCGAGAGGAGTTCGCGGCGTCGGCGGCACAAATGAGCGATGTCAAACTCGACGGTAGAAGCACGATCGAGGAGCTGAACGTGCTTGGCGACTGGGCCTATATGCGCAGCTTCATTGAGCTGACCATAACGTCACCTAGCGGACCGACGGTGCAGCGATCCGGTTATACGCTGACGATCTTCCGCAAGACCGATGACGGGCGATGGCTGCTCGCCCGAGACGCCAACCTAATGACCGCCGGCAATTGACCCGATGCGTTGAAGTGGCTTCCGGTCAGATCAAAGCGGCCGGTTGATGTTCTTGTAGGTCTCGCCGAATTGCTTCATCCGCTCGTCATAGGCGGCCTTGATGCAGGCGGCGTCCGCCTCGCATTCCTCGCGCTTCTTGAGCCACGCTGTCTGTTCGTCCTGTAGGGTGCCTCGCGCGCCCATGGCCAACAGGCCCGAAAGCAGATCGAAGGTCGTTGCCATCCTGACGTCGGCGTCGTTCAGCGCCCGGTTCGCGCAGATGACCTTTTCGTCAGGCTTCAGTTCCTTCGCGTCGCAATCGAAGCTGGCGGCCCAACCGGTCCCGGCGTTCCAGCCCGACAGAGAGAAAACAAGTATGGCGAAGGCGAGGGGAGGTCTCATCAAGTTTTCCTGTTTCGCAAGGCAGGGGCGGCACCTCAAAGGAACGCCTGCGCCAGAAAGATGATGCAGCAGGCCCAGACGGCAAGGATGAAAACGAGCCCTGTGCGGCTTGTCGGGCGGCTGGCGCGCGATGCGGCCTCTGCCCGGAGTTCGGCCATGACCTGCCGCGGGACGAGCTTGACGGCAAGCAGAATGCCGAGCGGCACGATGATGAGATCGTCGAGATAGCCGAGGACGGGGATGAAATCGGGGATCAGGTCGACGGGCGAAAGCGCATAGGCCGCCACTGCGCCGGCCATCACCTTGGCGTACCAAGGAACGCGCCGATCGCGGGCGGCGAGCCACAAAGCGACGATGTCACGCTTCAGTGACTTCGCCCATATTTTAGCTTTCGATATCAGCTCCATGCCGTGCTTTCCTGATTCAACGTTGCAGGTCCCTCAAGTGCTTTCAAGGCCGCCTCATTCTTCCATCCTTCCGCCCTCTTTCCTTTCTAGCGTCCGGCGCTACAACACATTCTCAATACCAATTTCAGAAGGGATTCCAATGCAAGGCCTGTTGAAACCCGCTTTCATTTCGCTCGTTGCGCTGGTCGTCGCTTTGCCGCTCGGCGCATACGCGCAAGACGCCAGGGCGGTGCCGCAGAGCCGGACGGAAATGCAGCTTTCCTTTGCGCCACTCGTTAAGCAGACGGCAGGGGCGGTGGTGAATGTCTACGCGGAAAAGACGGTGCAGCGTCAGTCCCCCTTTGCGGGCGATCCGTTCTTTGAACAGTTCTTTGGCCAGCAGATGCCGAACCGCACGGAGAAGCAATCCTCGCTGGGCTCCGGCGTCATCGTCGAGGCCAACGGCACGGTGGTGACGAACAACCACGTCATCGAGGGTGCGGACGATATCAAGGTGGCGCTGTCGGACGGGCGCGAGTTCCCGTGCAAGGTCATCCTGCGTGATGACCGGGTCGATCTGGCGGTGCTGAAGATCGAGACGAAGGCGAATTTCCCCACGCTTGCAATCGGCAATTCCGATGCCGTCGAGGTTGGCGACCTGGTGCTTGCGATCGGCAACCCCTTCGGTGTCGGCCAGACGGTGACATCAGGCATCGTTTCCGCGCTTGCGCGCAATCAGGTTGTCAAGAACGAGTTCGGCTTCTTCATCCAGACAGACGCCTCCATCAACCCAGGCAATTCGGGCGGCGCGCTGATGAACATGAAAGGCGAACTGATCGGCATCAATACCGCGATCTTTTCGCGCGGCGGCGGGTCGAACGGTATCGGCTTCGCGATCCCCGCCAATCTCGTGAAGGTGTTCCTGACATCGGCCGATGCGGGTGCGAAGTCGTTCGAGCGTCCTTATGTCGGCGCCACGTTCGATGCGGTGACCTCCGAAGTTGCGGAGGCCCTCGGTCTCGACAAGGCCCGCGGCGCGCTGGTCGTCAAGGTGACAGAGGGCGGGCCTGCCGCCAAGGCCGGCATCAAGGCAGGCGAGATCATAACCGCGGTGAACGGCATTCCGGTCGAACACCCGGACGCGCTCCTCTATCGCCTGACGACCGCCGGGCTGGGAAGCGCTGTCAATCTGAGCGTGGTCGAGAACGGCGGCGAACAGCAGCTCCCACTGACGCTTGAGCGGGCGCCGGAAACCTCGCCGCGCGATCAGCGGACGATCGGCGGGCGCACGCCCTTCACCGGCGCGGTCGTCGAGAACCTTTCGCCGAGGGTAGCCGACGAACTGCGCATGCCGACCGAATCGACCGGCGTCGTCATCGCGGAAGTGAAGGATGGCTCGCCCGCCGGCCGCCTGGGTTTCGAACCGAAGGATATCATCGTTTCGATCAACGGCTCGCCAGTGCAGACGACGCAGGTGCTGGAACAAATGGCTGACGCCGATCCAGGCTTCTGGCGGGTCGAGATTGAGCGTGACGGCCAGCGGATACGGCAGTTTTTCCGATGAGCAACGATCTCTTCGCACCGCGTATTCCTGAAGAGGTGGCCAACAGGCGGCCTCTCGCCGATCGGCTTCGGCCGCAGTCGCTCGCCGAGGTCACTGGCCAGGAACATCTGACGGGCGAAGATGGCGTGCTGCGCCGGATGATCGAGAGCGGTTCGCTCGGCTCCATGATCTTCTGGGGTCCGCCGGGCACCGGCAAGACGACGGTTGCCCGGCTGCTTTCCGGCGAAGCGGGTCTCGCCTTCGAACAGATCTCGGCAATCTTCTCCGGTGTCGCCGACCTCAAGAAGGTGTTCGAATCGGCGCGCCTGCGCCGTATGGACGGCCGCCAGACGCTGCTTTTCGTCGACGAGATCCACCGCTTCAACCGCGCCCAGCAGGACAGTTTTCTGCCGGTCATGGAAGACGGCACCGTCATCCTCGTGGGTGCAACGACCGAGAATCCGTCATTCGAGCTCAACGCCGCTCTTCTTTCCCGCGCCCGCGTCCTGACCTTCAAACCGCTCGATGAAGAAAGCATGGAAGTGCTGTTGAAGCGCGCCGAGACGATCGAGCACAAAGCCCTGCCATTGGCGGATGATGCGCGGGCGAGCCTCCTGCGCATGGCAGATGGCGATGGCCGCGCCGTGCTGACGCTTGCCGAAGAGGTCTGGCGGGCCGCCCGTCACGGCGAGACCTTTGACACGGAGGCTCTGACGCGCATCGTGCAGCGCCGCGCGCCGGTCTATGACAAGGCGCAGGACGGCCATTACAATCTGATATCGGCATTGCATAAGTCGGTGCGCGGCTCCGATCCGGATGCGGCACTCTATTATCTCGCCCGCATGTTCGACGCCGGCGAGGATCCGCTCTATCTCGGGCGGCGGCTGGTGCGCATGGCGGTGGAGGATATCGGCCTTGCCGATCCGCAGGCGCTGGTGATCTGCAATGCGGCCAAGGACGCCTATGACTACCTCGGGTCACCGGAGGGTGAATTGGCGCTGGCGGAGGCTTGCGTCTATCTGGCGACCGCCCCGAAATCCAATGCCGTCTATACGGCGTTCAAGGCCGCGACGCAGGCTGCCAAGCAGTACGGCTCGCTGCTGCCGCCGAAGCACATCCTGAACGCACCGACCAAGCTGATGAAGGGCGAAGGCTACGGCGAAGGCTATCGCTACGACCATGACGAGCCGGACGCCTTTTCGGGGCAGGACTATTTTCCGGAGAAGATGGGCCGGCAGACCTTTTACGATCCTCCGGAGCGCGGCTTCGAGCGGGATATCCGCAAGCGCCTGGAATACTGGGCGAAGCTGAGAAAAGAGCGCAGTCCACGTTAATCGCCGCTCTCTAGGCCCGCTTCTGGCCGGCCGATCCGCCGATCATCTTCACCGAGGATTCGGCAAGGCCGTGATGGCCTTCCATATCGACGACCAGATGCCAATGACCGCTGTCCGGGATGGTTAGCCTGACGGGCGATTTCTTGGCGACGCCTCCGACGTATTTGAAGTCAAGTACCTCGGTAAAGCGCTGATAGTTCGGCGCTGTCATCAGCCGTACATTGTTGACCGCGCTCAGCGTCACCTCGATGACGGTTCCGGCGCGCTGCTCCTTGAGGTCAAAGTGGGTAAAGCGAAAGTTCGGTTTCGGCATCGGTCTCGGTAGCGGAGTGTCTGGACCATCGATCTTAACGGATGCCGGTTAAGGAAGAGTTGGCTACGAGAGATCGTAACGCGTCAGGTGCTCCCGCTGTGGGATAGCAGGAGCACCGTAAATCAATCAATGCATTCGGGGTTCTGGTGTGCTGAGCAGCGCAGAGTCTGGCACGAGGCCGTCCGCGCGGCAGATATCGGCCGGGTTGTGATTGCACTCAGCCGCAGCAAAATGAAGGGCGGCGGACTCATTGATGAAGAGACCGCCGACCAGCCCGTCGCGGTCTGCGACGATCCACTGACCGCGCCTGTTTCTGCCAATCGTGAAGCGGGCAGGCGCGGTGTTGCGTTGGAGTGGATCGGCGGACGCGCCGGAAGAAAGACGTGACATCGATTTTTCCTTTCGAGGTTTTCAACGTGCCGGCGATTCCTGCCGGCGAAGTCACGGTGCTGAAGTTAAGGTCTGCCCGGTAAGCGTTCCATGCGGCACTATCGGCAGAAATATCAAAATCTCATAGGGATAGCGGTGGCCGCTTGCCGCCCGAGAAAGGGCTCGAGAGCGGCCGTGATGGCAGCCTCCGTTTCGCGATCTGCTCGTACGAGCGGCAGCCGCATCTCGTCATCGACACCGCGCAGGAGACGGAGCGCCAGCTTTATGCAAACGGGATCCCGGTCGGCTCCCACCACCTTGAGGAGCGGCATCAGGCGATCGAGGATCGCGAGCGCTCCCGCGAGGTTTCCGCCCTGCGCGGACTGCTGCATGGAGGAGAACAGGCGCGGAAGGATATTCGCTCCCGGTGAGATCAGCCCGTCGCCGCCCTGAGCGGCGAAGGCGGATGCCGTCAGGTCGTTGCCGGTGAACCAGCGGAAACGTGCAAGATGGGCAGTCGGGATTGCCGCCAAGCGGCGGACATCGCCTGCTGCGTCGCAAATGCCGTGGATCGGGGGAATATCCGCCAACTTCTCCAGCACAACCTCCGAAAGATCGCTCGCCGTGCGCGTCGGGTCGGTTTCGACGATCAACGGCAGCGGCGACGCGCGGCCGAGCTGTTCGAAGTGATGCACGATGCCCTTCGGCCCCGGCTTCGAATAGTAGGGCACCGTCACCAGGGCAGCCGATGCGCCGAGATCAGCGGCTCTCTGCGTGAACTCGATCGTGGCCGCGGTACAGTTCGTGCCGGTGGCCGCGATCACCGGTATGCGGCCCGCGGCGGCCTGAACGGCCGTCGAAACGACGATGTTGCGTTCGTCCGGTGCAAGGGCCGGGCCTTCACCGGTAACGGTGCAGACCGCGATGCCGGCAATGCCGTTGGCAATCTGCCATTCGACAAGTGCGCGCAGCAGTTCCCGGTCGACGGCACCGTTACGGAAGGGGGTGATCATCGCGGCGATCGCGCCGCGAACTCGAAGCGCATTCGGGTGTGTCACGAAAGATGCCAGATATTGCCGAAGACGATGCAGAGCTCGACGCAGGCGAGCACGATTCCGAAGACCATCAGGATCTGCGCCGTGCGCCGTTCGCGCATTTGGCGCACCGCAGTCTTGCGGCGCGTCGGCATAAAGGGGTGAGGCGGAAACATGATACGTCGCATGGCATTACCTCTGCATGGATGGCAAAGGCTACTGCCGCTGCGGATAGGAAATCCATTCGCGCTCAAGGCTGAGAATATAGGAATATCATAAAGACGCGTGAGGTCGACGGTTCTCGCGATCCAGCTGGGAGACTAGCGCGAAAACCGTCTCGGAGACCGGTGTCGGCACCGAGCCGAGCCGCCCCAGCACAACGACCATGCCGGTGAGCGGCACGATTTCGAGAGACTTTCCGGCCAGCAGATCCTGAAGCATCGAGGTGCGCACCGGGCCGATGTCCCGAGATTGTTCGAGCCGCTGTTCGACGGTGCTACCGAAACGGGCGCCGAGCGCGGTGCCGACGGCGCGCACTTCGTTCATCACCTTGCCGACGGTATTGGAGAGCGCCGGATCGGCCATAATGTCGCGCATCAACGCCCGTGTCAGCGCGCTGATCGGATTGAAGGCGGCATTGCCGGTGAGCTTGTTCCAGATTTCGTCGCGGATGCGCGGGGTGGTCGTGACGCTGAGGCCCGCCCGGGAAAAGAGCGCAGCGATCGATTCCAGATCGGCGGTGGCTTCTCCGGACGGTTCACCGAGAACGAAGCGGCCATTGTTCGACAGCTTGATTTCGCCGGGATTGATCACTTCCGCGCCCTGATAGGCGACGCAGCCGATGACGCGGTCCGGACCGATCAGCCGCCAGAGGTGGCCGCCGGGATCGAGCTCCTCGAACTGCAGTCCGGCATGCGGGCTTTGTGTATCGCCATGGAAGTACCACCAGGGAATGCCGTTGAGGATCATCACGACTCGCGTGCCTTGCTTCAGCAGTTTGGCGATACCTTCGGCGGCCGGGCCGAGCTGATGCCCCTTGAGACCGGTGACGATCAAGTCCTGCGGCGGAAGCGAGGATGGGTCTTCCGTCGCGACGATGCGCGCATTGACCGGCGTCTCGGATCCGGCCTCGAAAAGGTTGAGGCCTTTGTCCTTGATCGCATCGAGATGGGCGCCGCGCGCCACCACGGAAACCGTTGCGTCCGCGCCGAGGCCAGCCGCGAGCTTCACCGCTATGGCGCCGCCGAGCGCGCCGGCACCATAGATGCAGATGGTCTTGAAGGTCATGCAGGTAGGCTCCACGATAATTGCTTTCGCGGTAGACTTAAGCCCTCCGGCCGGGATGGCGAGTGAATTTTCGGTTACCGGCCCGATTTGGTTCGGAGATCAATGAGACGTGGCGCCGCCGGTCAAAAGCTCGTTGCGGCGCAGTTCATCGATTGCGGCGACGGCGTCTTCGGGAGTCCATCCGGCGCGGACCGCTGCGGCGATCATCTGCACCTCGACCTCCTGCTCAAGAGCCAGAAACAGCGGCTCCAGGGCTTCCTGGGCCGTGAGGATATGCTCGCGTGGCGAGGCAATATGCTGGCGTGTGGCTGACAAAGCCATTTCGGCAGTTCTCCTCTTTTGATGGCACAAGAATAAAACAACCTTCGAAGCGGGAAAAGAGTTCCGGAGGGAATTTCATAAAGCGTCATCTTGTTCTTTCGCCCCGCCTCTGCCTTGTTGCGCGCTTAGCCTGATGCTCCGATTCGGTTTGCCGCACGAGGGGCGGGGACAAAGATGCCATCAAAGGAGAAGATGATGACGGACGCCAAGAGCGGGATTTCGGGATTGCGGCCGCGGATCACTGTGATCGGCGTAGGCGGCGGCGGCGGAAATGCGATCAACAACATGATCAACGAGAGTCTGGAAGGCGTGGATTTCATCGCCGCCAACACGGATGCCCAGGTGCTGGCGACATCCAAGGCGTCGCGCCGCATCCAGCTCGGCACGCATGTGACCGAGGGACTGGGTGCCGGGTCGCTGCCGGAAGTCGGACGTGCGGCGGCCGAAGAATCGATCGACGAGATCATGGATCACCTGGCAGGTTCGCATATGTGCTTCGTCACCGCCGGCATGGGCGGCGGCACGGGGACGGGCGCAGCACCCGTGATCGCGCATGCCGCGCGCTCCGCCGGCATCCTGACGGTGGGCGTCGTGACCAAGCCGTTCACCTTCGAGGGCAACCGGCGCATGAGGACGGCCGAGGTCGGCATCGAAGCGTTGCGGCAGGCAGCCGATACCGTCATCGTCATTCCGAACCAGAATCTTTTCCGCATCGCCGATGCAAAGACCACCTTTGCCGACGCCTTCATGACGGCAGACCGCGTGCTTTTTGCCGGTGTCGGTTGCATCACCGACCTGATCGTCAAGGAAGGCCTGATCAATCTCGACTTCGCCGACGTCAAGTCGGTAATGCGCGGCATGGGCCGGGCGATGATGGGAACGGGCGAGGCCGCCGGCGACGAGCGCGCCCTCAAGGCCGCGGAAGCCGCGATCGCCAATCCCTTGCTCGACGACATCTCGATGAAGGGCGCCAGGGGCGTGCTGATCTCGATCTCCGGCGGTTCGGACATGACGCTCTTCGAAGTGGACGAGGCCGCGAGCCGCATCCGCGACGAGGTACAGGATGATGCCGATATCGTGGTCGGTGCCATCTTCGACCGGAATCTCGACGGCATGTTCCGCGTGTCCGTGGTCGCAACAGGTCTCGACAGCGTGGTCGCGACCACAGGAATACCGGGCGTCGGCGCGCAGGAAATGGCCACGCGCACGCTGCAGTAAGGCTGCGGCAATCAAAACGGCATTGCGCTCCGCCTGGGGCTTTTCCGCAGGCGGAGCGATATCATGGGAGCCGCTGCTCAGGCAGTGGCTTCTTTCGCGAAGTCCGTCGAGACGGCGAGTTCGCGCCATTCGGCAAGTTCCTTGGCAACGCTGGCATTCTGTTCCTCGATCACCGCGACCGTATCGCTGCCGAAGGGCATGCGAAGCGGCGGGTTCGGCGCGTTCGCAAGAGTGATGATGCCGGCTGCGAGCTTTGCCGGGTCGCCGGGCTGGGCATGGTTCGCATCGCTGGCGAAATCGCGCATGTTGCCGGCCGGCGTTCCGACGTAATCCGGGATCGAGGCGGGGCTGACCGACAGCGAGTTGTCGGCCAGGAAGTCGGTGCGGAAGAAGCCTGGCTCGACGATCGTCACCTTGATCCCGAATGGCTCGAGTTCGGCGGCCAGCGATTCCGAGAGGCCCTCGACCGCGAACTTGGTCGATCCATAGACGCCCCAGCCGGGGTAGCCGAAATAGCCTCCGATCGAAGAGAAGTTGAGGATATGCCCCGAACGCTGGCGGCGCATATAGGGCAGGACCGCGCGGGTGATCTTCAGAAGGCCGAAGACATTGGTGGCGTAGAGCTTCTCGATCTCCTCGGCAGTGGCTTCCTCAACGGCGCCGAGGAGACCGTAACCGGCGTTGTTGGCGAGGGCGTCGATGCGCCCGAAGCGTTCGACGGCCTTGGCGGCGGCCTCCTTCGCTTGTCCCTCGTTGGTGACGTCAAGCGCGACGGCGAGAAGATTCGGATGGTCGCCGAACTGTTCGGTCACAGTCTTGGGGTTGCGAGCGGTTGCGACGACGGCGTCGCCGGCTGCAAGGGCTTCCTTGGTCATCAGCGCGCCGAAGCCGCGGGATGCACCAGTAATGAACCAGACTTTCATGACACGTTCCTTTCAACTCTCTGAGGTTGTTGACGTCCGCATCTCCCTGCTGACGAAGAGAATTTGACCGAAAACTCGCTGCTGTATAAGATTTGTTATTATCGAAACTATAATGAGCAAGATTCAGTAATGCGCGCCACCGATCTTTCCGAGCTTGCCGCCTTCGCCGCCGTCGCCCGGCACAGGAGTTTCCGGAAGGCGGGCGAGGAACGCGGCGTGACGGCTTCCGCCGTCAGCCATGCGGTCCTCAACCTTGAAGACCGGATAGGCATCCGGCTCTTGAACCGGACGACGCGCAGCGTCTCGCTGACCGAGGCGGGCGAACTTCTGAAATCGCATCTCGATCCGGCCTTCGGCGAGATCACCACGGCCCTCGATGCATTGAACCGGTTTCGCGACACACCCTTCGGCAAGGTTCGGATCAACGTGCCGAATTCGATCGCGCCTTTCGTGATCGGGCGGGTGATCGGGCCGTTGCTCGAAAAGAACCCGAACCTGCAGCTCGAAATCAGCGCTACCGACCGCCTGGTCGATATCGTCGAGGAAGGTTTCGACGGCGGCATAAGGTTCGGCGAGCGCGTGACCGAGGGCATGATCGCATTGCGCATCAAGCCGCAGTTGCGCCTTGTCGTCGTCGGCTCGCCCACCTATTTCGAGCGGCATCCGAAGCCGGTCACGCCCCACGATCTAAAGCGCCATCTCTGCATCCAGAACATGTTTCCCTCCGGCGCACGCTACCCATGGGATTTCGAGAAGGACGGGCAGGGGATCACATTCCACCCGACCGGGCCGCTCTCGCTCGACGACCACGAACTGATGACGCAGGCAGCGCTTGGCGGAGTAGCGCTCGCCTATGTCTGGGAAAACCGCGTGGAGAAGATGGTGGCAGCCGGCGATCTGATCCAGGTGCTCGACGACTGGTGCCAGCCGGAGGAGCCGCTTTACCTCTATTACCCCAGCCGCCGCCATATGTCGGCCGGCTTCCGTGCGCTGATCGAGACGTTGAAAGCGGAGTAGGATCAACGGCCCGGCGGGTGGTGAAGACCTGCGCGATCACAGCGTGGCTCAGGCAAGCCCGCTGACCGGGCGGCCGACGGTGAGCGCTCGGCGGAGGTTGGGGTCGAGCCGTTCGGCATAGACGTGGTCGGGTGCGGTTCCCAATGCATCCAGCATCTTCGAGAAGAAACAGCGGGCCGCCGCCGCCGCCGTGATATCGAAGATCTCCTCATCGGTGAGGTGGTGTTTCTTCAGTCCGTTGACGTCGTCCTGCGTCACGGAGGTGGCATCGCGCACGACCTTGGCGGCGAAGGCCATGACGGCGCGTTCGGCCGCGTCGATCGGTGCCTTCTCTGTCTCGTTTGCAACCGCCGCCAGCCCATCATTGGTGAACCCTTCGCGCAGCAGCACGGAGCCGTGCGCCAGCATGCAATAAGAGGATTTCAGTTCCTTCGCTGCCGCCAGCGTCACCAACTCATAGCGCCTGGGGGTCATATGTCCGCGGATGCTCGAAAGCAGCGCGCCCCAATGCTCCATCACCTCGGGCCTGTGCCCGAAGGCGCGGTACATGTTGGGAACGTAACCGTAATTCGCTTCGGCGGACGCGTACATCGACGCGGTCTTCTCGTTGACGGATGCATCGGGGGTCTGGATGAATGGCATGGCGTGGTCCTCCTCTTGATGGATAAAGGATAGGCGTGAAACGAACGACGGCAATCTGTTTGGGACGAATTCGGGTGGCCAATCAGCGGTAGCGCGCGCCATATATCCATGCCGCTTCAGACCTGATGTGATACACTCCGACCTGACGGCGACCTGACGATCCGAGACACAGTTATGAATCGTAAGCTGGCGACCATCCTCGTAGCCGATGTCGTGGGTTCGACGGCGGCGATGGAGCGCGACGAAGAGGCGACCGTCGCACGAATTCACGACTGCCTCAGAGTCGTCGAGGATGTCGTCGTGCGCCACGACGGCCGGGTGTTCGGAACGGCGGGCGACGCCATTCTGGCTGAATTTGGCAGCCCCGTGAACGCAATCAGGTCGGCTATCGAGGCACGCTACAGCGTGTCTGCCGTTCCGGGAGCCGCACCCGTCGACATGCGCTTCGGACTGCACATCGCCGATGTGGTGGTTGTCGGGAGCGATCTTCGGGGCGACGGTGTCAATATTGCAGCGAGGATCCAGGCCTCCGCCAATCCCGGCGCGATAGACGTGTCCGGAGCGCTCTATGATCAGGTCCATCGCGTGTCGCCTTGCAAGTTCGTGCACGCAGGTGACAGGACGCTCAAAGGTATCTCGGAGCCCATGCGGATCTATCGAGTCGACGCCGTGATGGATCGCCACGTATTTCAGGTCGCTCCGACCCGGCTGGATCCGAAGCCTGAAATGCCGGTACGCGCAAATTCGATCGCCGTTGCCCGGTTCACGGTGGCGCCGGGGGCGGATCAGGACCAGCTCTATCTGGCGGAAGGCATTACCGATGATCTGACGCTCGAGTTGAGCCGTCTCAAGGGCCTCTTCGTCAGCTCGCGATCCGCTTCCACGGCCCTGACCACGACCGATCCCCTGGAAATCGGCAAGCTTCTTGGCGTCCGCTACGTTGTCGGCGGCTCCATCCGGAAGTCCCTGACGAATAATTGCGTGAACATTTCGCTGACGGAGACGAGCGAAGGCCACGTGATCTGGAGCGAGTCGATTACCCGCCCGTTTCAGGAAATTCTGGATGTGATGGACGATGTGATTGCGCGGGTGGCGGCGACGGTGTCCGGGCGCGTGGAGCAGTCGGAACTCGTGGCGGCGAGGCTCAAGCGGCCGGAAAACATGAGCGCCTACGAGTATTATCTCAGGGGGCTGGATCACCACCGGCTTGTCGGCGTTTCCGACGATCACATTCGCAAGGCGATGAGCTGGTTCGAGAAATCCATGCAGGCAGATCCGGGCTTCGGCCGGTCCTTCGCCATGCATATCTGTTCATGGAGCAATCTGCCGGACTTCGACATGCTCATGGGCGAGAAGCAGGTGGCACATGCGCTGGAACTCGATCCGACCGATCCCGAAGCTCACAGGATCATGGGGTCGATCAAGATGAAAGTGGGCGACTTCACGACATCGCACTACCATCACCACAAGGCCTGCGAGCTTGCGCCCAATGATGCTTACATTATCGGCAGGAGCGCCGCACTCTTCGTCTTCTCGGGTGAACCCGGCAAAGCGCTTGAATTGCTCGACCGGGCGGAGGCTTTGGATCCCTTCCTGCCGGTCTGGATCACCGAGGAGCGGGTTGCGGCCCTCTATGTTCTTGAACGGTACGAGGAAATGTTCTGCGTCGCGCGTGCACTGCGCTTCCAAACCAGGCGGACATTCATTTACCAGATCGCGGCTCAGATGGCCGTCGGCAGAGTTGACGAAGCCCGGAAGCTTGTCGCTCAGGCCATGGCGCTCGATCCTCATCTGTCGATAGAGTACGTGCGAATCCAGGAAACCTATCAGGACGAAGGTGTGATCGACGCGTTGGTCGCAAGGGTTGGCGGCGCCGGTATTCCAATGTTTCCCGCCGCCTTGAGCGAAGCCCAAGTCGGCGTTGCCGAAGTTTTATCGGCGGCATCGAAACGTTGAGCGTCGCGGCTGATCGATGCCCACGGGTGGCTCGGCTTGACCAAATCAGCCACTAACTTCACCGATCGCCTGACGTCACACCCGGTTGTGAGCGATGCGGCGTTCGATGAGAGCCTGCAACGTTTTGGCTTGCTGCTCGCTCGCGACCCTGATCGCTTCGAGATTCTCGATGATATTCGCGAAGCCGATCACAATCGCGCCCGATACCAGGACGGGGAGGGCCATGGCGAGGAAGTAAAGCGAAAAGCCTTGGCTGTTTACCTGCGGGAGCGCCAGCAGCAGTGTGACAACCACAGGGCCGATCAACAGAATCCCACCTACAGCCTTGAGAAACTTGTGCATCCTGTCTGTTCCTTGTTCTCCTACTCTCTGGAGAGCATCTGCCCCTGGAGCTGTCACCGGCGCTCCAGAACACCGGCGCGACTATGGGCAATCTTAATTCGACGAATTTCGTCCATGCCAGCCCCTTAAGCGAAACGAGGCAAGTGGCTTCATAGCCCGCTCCTCCCGCATAAGAGGCAACCTCGATCTAAGTTCCGCGGGCGCGCGCCCTCGGCCAGCCTACGGTCAGAAAAGCCCTGCCGAAGCAGGGCAGTGTCGCAGTCGGAGAGAAAGCGTGTGGGGCATAGCCGCCCCGCACGCTGGCGAGCTTGCTATGGATGGGCTCTAGGCTCAAGCGGTTCCCAGATGCTTATTTGACGGGTCTCCGGCATCAGGAACAGGGCGAGTATGAAACAGACGGCAGGGACCGCGATCGGGTAGATCAGCGCGGAGCCGATGCTGCCGGTCGCCGCGAAGGCCGCCGAAGTGACGAACGGCACCAACCCACCGCCCCAGCCGTTGCCGATGTGATATGGCACGGATACCGACGTGTACCGGATCCTGCCGGGGAAGTATTCCGCCAGGAACGCCCCGACCGGCCCATAGACCATCCCGACATAGCAAACGAGGATGAAGATGATGAAGATCGCGACCGGATAGTTGATGGCGCCGGGCTGCGTGACTGTGCCCAGCCACAAATACAGCGGATAGTACGTGAGCGCGGCAAGCAGCATGCCTCCCAGGATCACAGGTTTGCGGCCGATATGATCGGATAGCCAGCCAAAGAAGATCAAGCTCGGCGTTGCGAGAAGCAGCGCGGCTCCGACGATGTAGGACGAGGTCAGCGCGTCCACCTTGGAGACCTGCTGCAGGAAGTACAACGCCCAGAACTGGCCGCTGTACCAGACCACGCCTTGCCCGATCAGCACGATGGTGGCGATGCCGACGTATTTCATGTTGGAGCTGAGGAACGCCTCCTTCCAGGGATTTCGGGTCATCTGGCCCCGCGCCTTGATGTCCTGGAAGATCGGTGTCTCCTGGAGCTGGAGCCGGATGTAGATTGCGATGGCTACCAGCAGGAAAGACACCAGGAACGGTACGCGCCACGCCCACCGGTCGAAAACTTCATTGCCGAAATAGGTGCGTGTCGCGATGATCACAGCCAGCGATACCACGATCCCGAGGGTGGGAGAGGTCTGAAGCCAGCCGGTATAGTAGCCGCGGCGCTCGTCCGGGACGTGTTCGGCGACGTAGGTAATGGCGCCGCCGTACTCGCCGCCCAGGCACAGGCCCTGAATCATCCGTAGGCCGAAGAGGATGAAGGCAGCGGCCAGACCGATCGACTGATAGGTCGGTATCAGGCCGATCGCGCCGGTGCCCAATCCCATTCCGCTGAGCGTGATGAGGAAGGTGTATTTGCGGCCGACCCGGTCGCCCATCCAGCCGAAGAGGAATGCCCCCAGCGGACGGATCAGGAAACCTGCGGTGAACAGCGCAATCGTGCTCAACAAAGCTGCGACGGGGTGGGATTGCTCAAAGAACTTGACCGACAGAACGGCCGCCAAGCTCCCGAAGATATAGAAGTCGTACCATTCGATGATGTTTCCGACCGACGCGGCAACGATCACGCGGCGGAAATCCCTGGGGACTTGAATAGCCATGGTTTTCTCCTCCCAGCTCAAGTCAATTCCCAAATGCCAACATTTTAACACGAAAATTGCTGGATCAAAACCGGAACGCGATTTCGCGATCTTCTGGCAAGGTGACGCCAGATCAACGACGTGCCGTGATTTCGAACGGTCCGCCGCTACTAGAAACGGGCGCGCAAAAAACCAACCGCGTCAGCGCATCAGCCCCGCTGAGCGCAGGGCTCTTTCGATCACCGCTTGAATGTTGCCCGCCCGATCTGGCTGTGGTTGGCTGGCTGCAAGCTCTGGACTGGCGGGTTTGGCATAATGAGGCCTTTCCCGCCGACGTTCAAACGATGGGGTCAGGCCCCACGAGCGCGCGATATGGAGGGTAGAGGAAATTCCTACGTCCAGCATGTATGGCGCCGCGTTTCCGTAGCCCGACGCGACGTCGAGCGGTGTCCCGTGGTCCATGCCCTCGACGACATAGAGCTCGATCGCGTCCCTGCCGGACTTATCTTGCCAGAAAAGCCTTTGGTACCCGTCGACTGTTTCGACCGATCTTGGAGAGGGTGGAACGCCGTGGACGCCACTCCATTGAGCGATGATGGCATGGGCGTTTGCCTCCACGACGGTCCTGTCGCGCGTACCATGCCAGACCGATATCGCCGGCCAGGGCCCACGATGCGGTGAGGCGCCGGACAGCCGTTTCCGCAACTCGTCCGCATTGGGAATGCCGTGTCCGCGCATGCGGTCGAAGGCCTCGGGTACGGAGGTAGCGGAGGCGTAGGGAAGACCGGCCATGACAGCCCCGCCGGCGAAGACCTCGGGATAGGCACAGAGCGCGGCATTCGCCATCGCACCACCCGCCGAGAGCCCTGTGACGTAGATCCGGCGACGGTCGATGCCGTGTTCGGCAATCATCGTCTCCACCATCTGACGGATCGAAAAGACCTCGCCTTGGCCCCGACGGACGTCTGTCAGGTTGAACCAGTTGAAGCACAGGTTGGGATTGTTGGCGTGCACCTGTTCGGGATAGAGGACCGCAAAGCCGAAGTCCTCGGCGAGCTTCGACCAGCCGGATGCGTGATCATATCCGGCGGCATTCTGAGTACACCCATGCAGGACCACGACCAATGCCGGCGGTTCGCTCAGGCCTTCCGGGACATGGTACCAAGCTTTCAACGCCCCGGGGTTTGCACCGAAGCGCTGGAGTCGAGACAGCTTCGATGGTGGTGCGAGGGTGTGGTTGCTCTTAGCTGTATGAAATCTTGCAAGCCGCTCGAGTGTATCGGAAAGGGAACGCATGTCGCCTCCTGGCCCTGTCGCCGGATGGCGATGACGGATACAACGCGGCAGATCGCCTTTGGTTGCTGCGGTGCACAATAATCTAATTCGACTGTCCTGTCGTTTAGAAATGACGTGTTCGTGCCAATTTCACGGGTCTCGCCAAGCGGACGACCATCCAGTGCCGCTAGCCCTCGAAATACTCGGCCATCGCGCCAATGAGCACGACAGCGGAGGCCGCGCCCGGATCCATGTGGCCGATCGATCGGTCGCCAAGCCGCGATGACCGGCCCTTAGTGGCGACCATCGCCTTGGTGTCCTCTGCGCCTTTCGCTGCGGCTTGCAAGGCAGCGCCAAGGCTTTCAGACCATCCCGCGCCAGCCACTCGCGCCGCCTGGCAGGCTTGAGCAGCCGGCATCCAGGCATCGATCATCGTTTTTTCGCCAAGCTCGGCCTTGCCGCGATCCTGGATCCCCTTCGCCATGGCGATGAAAGCTTCGACGACATCATCATCGGAGAGAACGCCTTTTCCCTTCACTGCAGCGCCGGCCCGCATGAAGGCGGTGGCGTAGAGCGGCCCCGAGGACGCGCCGACAGCGTTGAGAAAGGCCTTTGCTGCGGTATTGAAGACGATCGACGGTTCGCTCGTGCCCGCCTCCAAAGCGGCAACGGCCTTGGAGGCTGCCGAAAAGCCGAGTTCCATTGCGATACCATGATCGGCGTCTCCGATAACGCCATCGAGTTCGCAGAGCCGGTCTTTCTCCTTCGCCATGGCGTCCGCGATGGCCGTAAACATCCGCTGTAGCGTTTCGACGTTGATCTCGGTCATGATTATTTGCCCGCCCGGAATATGGCGCAGTCGCATGGATGGTCGATCAGGCGCTGCAGTTCATCATCAAGATGCATCAACGTGATCGACGCACCCGCCATTTCAAGGGAGGTGCAATAGTTGCCGACGAGCGATGAATGCACCACGATGCCGGCGTCATCCAGCCGCGTCTTGACGCGGCGCATCATAATGTAGAGTTCCATCAGTGGTGTGGAGCCAAGCGAGTTGACGAGTACGGCGACCCGATCGCCCTTCGCGGCCTTCATTTCACCGAGAATCCTGTCCAGCAATTCGTCGGTGACTTCGTTGGCAGTTCGCAATGAACCGCGCATGACGCCGGGCTCTCCATGGATGCCCATGCCGATTTCCATCTCGTCCTCGCCGATCTGGAAGTTTGGCTTGAGGGTCTGCGGCAACGAGCATGGGGAGAGGGCGACGCCCATAGTGTAGGTGCGCGCGTTCGCCCAGCGCGCAACGCGCTCGACCTCATCGAAGGAATACATGAGATCGCAGGCGGCGCCGGCCGCCTTGAAGATGAAGACGTTTCCAGCAACGCCGCGGCGCTTTTCCCGCTGATCGGCGGGGGCGGACGCCACGTCGTCGGTCGTGAGCACAGTGCGAACCTCGATATCGTCCATGGCGAGCATTTCTGCCGCCATGTCGAAATTCATCACGTCGCCGGCATAATTCCCGTACATGAAGAGAACGCCGGCGCCGCCGCTAGCCGCCTTTGCGCAGGCCATGATCGGATCGGGAGGCGGGGAGGCGAAGACATTGCCGACTGCAGCGGCGTCGGCGAGACCCTTCCCGACGAAACCCAGGAAGGTCGGCTCGTGGCCCGAGCCGCCACCGATGACCAGACCGACCTTGCCTTGGCGTGGTCCATGCCGCGCCGCGATTGCCCGCGGCACTCCGTCGACGGCATAGAGATGGTCCGGATGTGCCGCCAGAATGCCTTCCAGCATCTCGTCGACGGCATCGGCGCCCGCGTTGATGAGCTTCTTCGTCTTCACGCCATCCTCCCCATTGTGTGCTGACAGGACTACATGCCCGCCTCCACGAGCAATATCAATCCGTGACCGTGAACGACACACGCGCGGGCAGAGCGTGAACGTCAATTTGACCGGCCATGGACCTTGCTCAAAATGACGTCACAGCCTTCCCGCAGGCGCCCTCTCACGAGATGAGATTATGCCGTTTGGCCTTCGTCTCAAGCTCAGCGCGCGTTGTACTTCGAGTCGAGTTCGTCCATCGCCTTGACGTTACCGGCCGAGCGGCCGTTTTCGTCGAAAGTCTGGGCGAGAAAGGCATCGGCGATCGACTTGGCGAGCTCCGGTCCGATGACGCGGGCGCCCATCGTGATGATCTGCGCGTTGTTGGAGAGTGCAGCACGTTCGGCCGAATAGGTGTCGTGCGTCAGCGCGGCGCGGATGCCCGGAACCTTGTTGGCCGAGATGCAGACACCGATGCCGGTGCCGCAGACGAGGATCGCCTTGTCGTAAGTGCCGTCGATGACGCCCGAGGCGACGCGGTCGGAGAGATTGGCATAGAAGGGATCGGGACCGGTGTTCGTGCGCGAGACTTCGTGCACCTCGTAGCGGTCCTTTAGGTGATCGGCGAGAACCTTGGCCAGGCCTTCACCGGCGCTGTCTCCTGCGATGGCAAGTTTCATGTTTTTCTCCTTAGAGTTTGGCGGCACATTTGCTCAGGATGTCGAGGTAACCTTCGACATTCCAGGCGGAACGGCCGATGAAAAGCCCGTCGATATGCGGGCTCGAAATCAGTTCTTCGCAGTTCTGCGGATTGACCGACCCGCCGTAGAGGCAGGGGATCTTGCGGCCGAGCACCTCTTCGGCAACGGCGATGATTTCGGCCTGGCGCGCGTCGGCATAGTCGGCGGTTGCCGGAATGCCGTTTTCGCCGATTGCCCAGACCGGCTCGTAGGCGAGCAGGATTTCAGCAGACCGCTGGTCGCCAGACAGTTTGGAAAGCGCACCGCGCACCTGTGTTGCGAGGATGTCCGCTGCCTTTCCGCTCTCGCGATCGGAGAGCGTCTCGCCGATGCAGATCAGCGGGATAAGTCCGTGGCGGACGGCGGCTTCCGTCTTGAGGCCTACCGTTTCATCGGTCTCGCCGAAATGTTCGCGACGCTCCGAATGGCCGAGCTCGACGATATCGAGATTGCAATCCTTCAGCATCAGCGGCGAAATCTCGCCCGTCCAGGCGCCCTGGTCTGCCCAGTGCATGTTCTGCGCGCCGACCTTCACGGAGGTCTTGGCGAGCATTGACTTGACTTCCCGCACAGCGGTGAAAGGCGGAATAACGAAGCGCTGGATGCGCGGATCGCGCGCCGCATCGGCGGTCTCGAGGCCACGCGCAAAGTGCTGCGCTTCCGCGAGCGTCTTGTTCATCTTCCAGCTGGTGCCAATCCAGAAGCGCGGCTTTTCGGTCATGTCGGATCCTGCGTTGATGCGATGGTGAGCCTGATGCCCGCCTGTTCGAATTCCTCAAGGACGGCGGCGTCGGGCGCGCTGTCGGTGATGACGGCATCGAAATCCGCCAGATCCGCCATAACGTGGAGGGCGGTGTGACCGATGCGTTCGTGATTGACGAGCAGGCAGGTCTTGGTTGCCGAGGAAATCATCGCCCGCTTGGCGCGCACGACGTTGTCATCCATGTGGTAGGCGAGCCTGCCCGAAACCGCCGGGGTCGAAATAAAGGCGATGTCGGCTCTGAGGCGGAAAAGCGCCTCCTCGGTCACAACGCCGAGAAAGGCGTTGAACTTTGCCGAATAGATGCCGCCGAGCGCTATGAGGGTAATGCCGCTTTCACCCTTGAGTTTCTCCATGATCGCCGCGTTGTTAGTGATCAGCGTCAAGGGCCGCTTCTGCAGCAGCATTTCACCCAGAACGGCGGCCATCGATCCGTCATTGACCATCACCGTCATGCCGGGCTCGACAAGCTCAAGCGCACGCTGCGCCATGCTCAGCTTTGCTTCATGTCCCTGCCGCTCGCGAATGCGGAAATCGCTTTCGAACTGCGTGCCGGCATCGATCGTCGCGCCGCCTCGAACCTTCCGCAGGACACCCGCCTGTTCCAGGTCGTCGAGATCGCGGTGAATGGTCATTTTGGAAACGGTGAAGCGATCCGCAAGATCCTCGAGATCGACGGTCTTGTTCTCGACGAGGAGATTTATGATTGATTGCTGCCGTTCTTCTCGCTTCATCGCATTCTCAACCCGTTTGTCCTAAAATAACAGAAAATACGCACAGGACAACACAAAGAATGTTAAATTGTTTTCAAGTTGTGTTGCGTTTCGGCTCGCGGCGGGCGATCGGCACAACATCTTCGCTAGCTTTCAGGAGCGCCTGAGCCGTACGCTCATCCGTGATCAATCCAAACAGGCGGCGGCTGTTCAAGATCGCGCGAATGGCCGGAACCTTCGCCACGCCGCCGGCCAATGCGACCAGTCTTTCGGTCTTCGTCGTCGGAAACGATGCGGAGAGCGTCCGCATCGTCAGCGCGGTCTCGAGAATATGGCCACTGGCGTCGAAGAAATGTCCGAGGATTTCGCCAACCCCGCCCACGGCAGCAATGTCTTCGATCTCGCGCGGCTCGACCATGCCTGAGAGGACGAGTTGTGCTTCGGCGTCTACAGTGCCAAGGCCGACGAATTTGAGATCGGCGTGGTTGGCCAGGTCCAAGACCTCCTTGACGCCGCGTTGCGCTCGCAGCACCTCCCGGTCTTCTCCAGTGTTGGCGAAGAAAGGCACCGGCATCACGTAAGCCTGCGTCCCGGTCTTCTCGGCGATGCGATGCATCACGTCGTAGGGATTTGCGCCGAAATTTCTCGTCAGCCCGCCCAATAGGGAAACGAAACGCAGACCTTTGGCATTGACGCGCGGCATGTACTGGACGGCCGCAGACAGCGTGCGTCCATGGCCAAGGCCGATCACCTTGTTGTCGCCCCTTTCGATTTCCCGCTTCAGGAATCCCGCGCCGGCGTGTCCGAGCGCGCGCAGGGGGAGGCCCTCCTCACCCAAGTCGGGCGCCACCTCGCAATATTGCAAGCCAAAGCGCGCAGCGAGTTTCGTTTCCAGTTCGACGCATTCAACGATGTCGCCATCGATCGTCACTTTCACGACGCCTTCGGCGACCGCTCTTGCGATCAAGCGGTGCGCTTTCACCGAGGGCAACCCCAAGCGCTTGGCGACCTCCGACTGGGTCAGGCCGCCCGCGTAATGAAGCCAGGCAGCGCGTACCGCAAGCGTGTCATCGGCATCCGTCATCACCCGTTCCTTCTTGGTCTGTCGCGCATCGGTCCTGCTTCTGTTTGCCGGTGACGTTCCTGCGACTTTGCGCCGCCGCCCGATCCTGTCAATGTCGATGATGGGCGAGGCGGAACGCCGATCATGCTGCCGCGCTTATAGTTCTCCTCAGATGTTCAAATCGTTTACCCCGGTGTCGATGTAAGGCGCCCAAAAGGCGACGCTTTCCGCGATCTGGGGTACGACTTGGCGATCGTTGGGCTCTCTCTCCTTGAAGGAAAGCTCAAGACAGATTTCATTGTCTCGCGCGCCACCTTCGGCAAAGGCTCGAAGCAGCGGCTCGGGTTGGATGCGGCCCTTCGCATTGAATTCGGCCGTAAACGGCCGGTGGCCACCCTTGTCCATCAAACTCTGCTTAATGTGAATGATCGGCGATACCTTGGGCACGGCGCGAGCCCAGGCATAGGGGTCGAAGTCATCAGGATTGGCCGAAGTTACATCGCCGTGGTCGATGTCGGCCATCATCCACATCGGCACGGCCATCTTCGCTGCGGTCAGCCGTTCCTGCAGCGACAGGCAGGCGGCAATCGTCTCGCCGAACTCGCGGCCGATGCTCATCGGCTCCCAGAAGATGTAGGAGAGGCCGGCGGCACGGGCATGTTCGGCCACTTCCGCCCAGCAGTCGGTCGCGATCTTGATCAGCTCTTCGCGCCTCGCCGGATCGTCGAAGTCCTTGTAGGTGAAGATCGCGAACTGCGTGCCGACGGAATGGCCGCCGAGATCGGCGGTGATGTCGGCAAAGGTCTTGAACCAGTCGATGTAATAGCGCCGGACATCGGCATCCGGATGCCCGAAATGATTGAGGCGCCCATAGGGGCCCGTCATGCCGGACGTGACGCGGACGCCGGTGCGCTTCAGCGCGGCGTTCATGGTGCGGGTCAGACGACGGATGACGGGTGCCTGCCAGCTTGGATTGATGAATTCATGCGTGAGCTGGAGGTCGCGGATCTTCAGGTCGCGGGCAACCGTCTCGATCAGATCGTCAGGATCGGCGAAGCGGTTTACCAGCGGATTGGTATTAAGCGAAAGGGTCAGCGGCATCAAAGCATCCTTCAGGCGGCGGCAAGACGGGAAGACGCAAACCACTCGGTAAAGGCTGCGCGTTCGGCTTCGGTCAGGTGCAGGTAGTGCTTGGTGCGGCGGTAAATGATGTCCTCCGCCGTCTCTGCCCATTCCGTTGCGGCGAGATAACGGGCTTCGGCCTCGTAAAGCTGTCCGCCGAAATGCCGGCCAAGCCCTTCGAGGTTCGCCGCACCGGCGACAACGTTCTTCGTGCGGGCGCCATAGAGGCGGCCGTAGTGATGGACGAGCCTGCGCGGCATCCAGGGATAGGTTTCGCGTAAGGTGTTGGCGAAGGTCTCGTAGTCGGCATTGGGGATTTCACCGCCGGGCAGGGGCGCTTTCTCCGTCCAGTCGCCACCCATGTTCGGGAAGATGTGCTTCAGGCGCTGCATGCCGCGTTCGCCAAGTTCGCGGAACGTGGTGATCTTGCCGCCGAAGACGTTGAGCAAGGGGGCGCCCCCCGTCTCGTCGAGATCGAAGACATAGTCGCGGGTGACGGCGGACGGATTGCCCTTGCCGTCGTCGAAGAGTGGGCGAACGCCGGAGAAGCTGTGCAGCACGTCCTGCCGGCGCAGCTTTTCCTTGAAGTAGCGATTGACGGCCTTGAGCAAGTATTCGATTTCCGCTTCGTCGGCGGCAACGTCCTCGGCCCGGCCTTCATAGGCGATGTCGGTGGTCCCGATCAGCGCCTTGTCGCCCTCGTAGGGGTTGATGAAGATGACTCGCCTGTCGTGGTTCTGGACGAGATAGGCGTTCGAGCCCGCCCAGAACTTCGGGACGATGATGTGGCTGCCCTTGACGAGGCGCACGTTGCGAGCGGAGTTCGAGCCTGCGACGCGGTTGATGATGTCCGTCACCCATGGGCCGCCACAATTGACAAGACACTTCGCGCGGAAGGTCCGCGTCGCTCCGGTCGCATTGTTCTTCGTCGTAATGGTCCAGCTGCCATTTTCGCGCCGGGCGGAGACGGCCGGCGAGCGGGTGAGCACGATTGCGCCTTTCTCCGCGGCGCCGACCGCATTCAAGACGACCAGGCGCGCATCATCGACCCAGCAGTCGGAATATTCGAAGCCGCGCGTGTATTGATCAAGGATCGGCGTGCCTTCCGGATCGCGCAGCAGGTTGAGCGTGCGCGTCCCTGGCAGTTTCTTGCGGCCGCCGAGGTGATCGTAGAGGAAGAGGCCGAGCCGGACGAGCCATGCCGGGCGATCCTGAGGGCTGTGGGGCAGGACGAAGCGCATCGGCCAAATGATGTGCGGCGCTGCATTGAGCAGCACCTCGCGTTCGATCAGGGCTTCGCGCACGAGGCGAAACTCATAATATTCGAGATAGCGCAGGCCGCCATGCACGAGCTTGCCCGAGCGCGACGATGTTCCCTGCGCGAGATCATCCTTTTCGCACAGCGCGACCTTCAGCCCGCGGCCTGCAGCATCGCGCGCAATCCCCGCGCCGTTGATGCCGCCGCCGATGACGAAGAGATCCAGGATTTCGGGTTCGGTCATGTCATGCTCCTCTGGATGCCTGCTGCATCAGAACTGAATTACTCGCTGTCCGGCGGAGTCGTTGCGGCGGCGGCGAGCTTGTCCCAGGCGGGCGCCATTGCCTTGCGGACATCGGTATAGGCGGAAAACAGCCGATCGAACCTCGCCGCCTCGGCGGCGTCCGGAACTTCCGGTTCGCCGAGAAGCGGCGTCACCCAGTCGGCAATGCAATCGTCGATGCTTGAGTAGACACCGACGGCCACTGCGGCCATCATCGCCACACCGGCCGCACCGGTCTCCTCGCGCCGTGACTGGCGGATCGGGGCGTTCACCGCAGCCGAAAGCGAGCGGCGCAGGCCGACCGAACGTGTCGCGCCGCCGGTGATGCGCAGTTCGCCCGGCATCGCACCCATCGCCGCGTAGCAGTCACGGGTGGCAAGTCCCAGCCCCTCGACCACGCTGCGTACCAGGTCCGGGAACCCATGGCGGGTCGAGAGCCCGGTGAAGCCGGCACGCGCATTGGCGTTGACGAAAGGCCCGCGCTCGCCAGCTTCCGAGATGTAGGGATGATAGAGAACCGAACCCGGCTTGCTCTCCGCAAACCAGCCGTCGATGCGCGCGATAAGGTCGGCGTGCGACACGGACTTGCCGGCATCGGCCATGAGATAGGCGGCGATATCGAGGATCCAGTCAATGTTGATCGTCGAGCCCATGTTCGTCTGCACCTGGGTGACGATGCCGGGGATGGGCAGGGCGATCACATAGCCTGTGCCTTCGCGATTGAGATGAACATCAGCAACCGGCTTGGCGCGCATATGAACACCGGTCGAGCCGATCGTCGAACAGGCGGCGTTGCGGCCGCCGCTGCGCACGCCTGCACCGAGCGCGGTCATCACCATGTCCACGTATCCGAGGCAGACCGGCGTTCCGGCCAGAAGCCCGCAGGCGCGCGCAGCCTCTGCCGTCAGCGGGTGACTGATTTCCGTGCCGTCGATGATCTCCGGCAGGAGCGATCGCCGGTGCTCGAGGCCCAGAGCATCGATCACCGCCGCATCATATTGGCGCGTCCTGAAATTGCCGAATGTGAAGCTCGCTTCCGACGGATCGGTCACGCGAATACCGGTCAGGTTGAGATAGAGCCAATCCTTGCAGTGCAGGGCGGTTTCTGCCTGCTCCAGCAACTCCGGCATGAGGCTGTCCATGTAAGCGAGTTGCGCTCCCTGCTGGCAGGTATTGAGGCCGGTACCGGTCGCTTCAAAGCGCGCACGATTCTCCTCCCGCCTGCTCAGACGCGAAACGGTCGAGGCCGCGCGCGCGTCGAGCCAAAGCCAAGCATCGCCGACAGGTGCGTTGCCGGAGCCGACGAGCCAGGTTCCATCTCCTTGTCCGGTCACCGCAATTGCGGCGGTGCGCGTGGCAAGGTCGGGCACCTTGCCGGAAAGGCCGCGCAATGCCGTCACGCAATCCAACCAGGTCTGAGAGAGCGATTGCGTCGCGGAGCCGTCATCCCCGGTTGCGTATTTGTTGCGTGCCGACGCCGAAGCGATCTGGCGACCGGAAAGCTCGAACGCCACGGCCTTGATGACCGAGGTTCCGGCATCGATGCCGATGATGATCTGCTCGCTGTTAGGCATTCGGAGGCTGTCCTGCCATGAGGAAGCATGCCGCGTCCGGCAACGATCCTGTCAAATTCATTCTCCTCATCCCCGATCGACCTGATGCATCATTAACACATCGTTCGTTCCACCCAGGACGACGCTTGAACGCGCGCATCCTGCGACCGGCATATTCGGCATCGGCTAATGCATTGCCCGCGCTCCTGTCTTCAGCGCGGTCCGCTCCGATCTCGCCGCAGGCTGCCGCAAAATCGAATATAACATAGAGATACCACCTTACTAGCAATATTTTTCTGGTGTTGAAATTTTTTTCAGGTAAAATGAATGATGCAAGGGCCGTTACAAGCGGACCGGGTTGTGACGGGCGCGCGACCCTTATGCAAAAGACCTGATGGCAACTTCTTGCTTGGCAGGCGATTGAAAAGCGCCGGTCGTGGCAAATGGAAGCGGAGTAAAGCTGTTGTTTTCAATAGTTTATGGCCGATGGAAGAGAGGCGGCCTTTCGTCAAACTCTGTGTTGCGGCGTTCATCGTACGATGGTGTCTGCGCGAGATTCTGGACGCTCAGCGGCTCGCTTGTTGAAACTTCACGTTCGCCGCGTGGCGCTCCACTTGGATTAGAATGCCATTGACAGAATGGCAAAACATAACATAGCCTGCGTGTTAAATAACACTTAGCTATCACGAGACTTAGAATTAACGGATAGTGAGTGGTGATCCGGGCGGTTGGGGGGAGACAAGCGCCTATAGACCGAGGAGGATGCCCATGAGCTTGTTTTTGCCAAGCTGCGAACATGCAGCGCTTGTGCGGTTTGATCGACAAAAGCCGCCTCGGCTACGCTGACGTTTTGACGTCAGAACGTCACACTCGCTCCTCCCCACGCACGGCGTAATCCGACCAGCAACGCAAAAAGGTCGTCCGAACATGAGCACGCAGACTGAATACGTAGCAGCCAAATCTGGCGGGAGAATGAAAACCCTGGCGAGCGTCGCTGTCGCAGTGATTGTCCTTGGAGCAATCGCGCTCGATACCACGGTTGTGAAGATCGGATCCGATCACGATGTCCGGGAACAGGCATTTTCGCCCGCCGCTTATGGGGCCCAGGAATTCCCCAAGATACAGGCCAATGTTCAGGAGCGCGCCGTTGCCGCGGCCGAGCTCGCGACCGCTATTGCTGCCGACAAGAAAGCTGCAGGCGTGAAATACGGCACTGCGACGAGCACCGGTCCGGTCATCCCGGTCACGCTGACGGGCACGTTCGGTACCCGCAAGTCCAATACCAACGAGATGAAGATTGATGGATTGCCTCCCGAGACGGTGGTCCGTGTCCAGACCGGCCCTGCGGTCAATGGCACGGACCTCCGCGATGCCACCGGCTCCATCGAGTTCGGTCAGTTCACCAATCAGATCCAGTATCAGGATGCCGGATCGGCCATCAACAATGAGATGAAGAAGACGGTCTTCGCCGGCCTTGACCCGGATACGCTGGATGGCAAGTCCGCGACCGTTGTCGGCGTCTTCAAGCTCGTCAATCCCAAGAACTGGCTTGTAACTCCGGTTAAGGTGGAAGTGAAATGAGCCAGGCAGCACGTGTTAACGGCAAGCTCGGCGAGGTCGTCCTTGCGGCACGCAACATCGCCAAGTCCTATGGCAATGTTCATGCGCTGAAGGGTGTGAACTTCGACATTCATCGTGGCCAGGTCACCACGCTCTTTGGTGAAAACGGAGCCGGCAAATCAACGCTGATGAAGATCCTGTCCGGCGTCGTTCAGCCGAGTTCGGGTGAAATCATCCTCGACGGAAATCCGGTAACCTTCAGTTCCTCCACCCATGCGCGCGAGTGTGGGATTTCGATCATTCATCAAGAACTGAGTCTCGCGCCGAATCTCAGCGTTCGCGACAACATCTTCATGGGCCGCGAGATCATGAAGGGAGGCGTTGTCGACTTCGCCGAAGAGGAGCGCCAGACACGGGCGCTCATGGAGGAGCTGGAAGAAGACATTGACCCGCTTACACCTGTCGAAGACTTGCGTCTTGGCCAGCAGCAAATCGTGGAGATCGCCCGAGCCCTATCGGTCAACTCGCGCATCCTGATCATGGATGAACCGACGTCGGCGCTGAGTGCGACCGAGGTGGAAGTTCTGTTCAAGGTTATCCAGGATCTGACGAGCCGCGGGGTCTCGATCGTCTATATTTCCCACCACCTCGAAGAGGCTTTGCAGATCACCAATCATGCGGTCGTGCTTCGCGACGGCAAGATGACTGCCTATGCCGAACGCAAAGACATCGATCTGGAATGGATCGTCCGTAACATGGTGGGCGACAATTTCGATCTGGGAAGCCCGCCCACTGGCCACGAGATCGGCCGGGTGGCGCTCTCGATCAACGAACTGACCGTTCCCGGCCCTTCAGGCGCCGCCTATAATTCGGTCAACCGCCTGTCACTGCAGGTCAAGTCCGGCGAAGTCGTCTGCATATACGGCCTGATGGGCGCCGGGCGCACCGAACTGCTTGAATGCGTCGCCGGCCGGCTGAGGTCGAGTGGTGGCCAGATCCTACTTGAAGGGCGCGACGTCGCCGGCCTGAGCATTGCCGATCGTATCGCAAATGGCCTGGTGCTGGTTCCCGAAGATCGTCAGCGGGACGGCCTGGTTCAGACCATGACGGTTGGCTCGAACCTGTCGCTGGCGAGCATACGTGCTTTCACAAAAGGGCTCTTCACCTCCGGCCGCCGCGAGCGGGATCTCATCGACGATTCAATCAAAAAGGTCCATGTCAAGACGGACGGGGGAGGTGCCGCGATCGGTTCGCTTTCCGGCGGCAATCAGCAGAAGGTCGTCATCGGAAAGATGCTGGCCACCGAGCCGCGGGTCATCCTTCTCGACGAGCCAAGCCGCGGGATCGACATCGGCGCAAAAGCGGAAGTGTTCAAGCTGCTGGCAGAGCGTGCGAAGCAGGGCTTGGCGGTGATCTATTCGACATCGGAAGTCAATGAATGCCTGAGCATCGCGCATCGCATCATCGTCATGCATCGCGGCAGGATATCAGCCGAATTCGGTTCGGACGTCACTAAAGAAAAGATCATGGCCGCCTCTGGCGAAGCAGTGATCGCGCACTAGCCCGGAACTATGGAGCACTGATTATGTCAGTCACGAATCTAACCGAAAAGAAAACAGTGGCGAATGGGCAAAGGCGCAACACCAATTTCGTGCGTCTGCTTCTGGAGGGGCGTGCATTTTTTGCGCTGATCGTGATCGTCGCGGTCTTCTCCTTCCTGTCTCCATACTATTTCACCTTGAACAACTTTCTGATCATGGCCTCGCATGTCGCGATCTTCGGCATCCTGGCCATCGGCATGCTGCTCGTCATCCTGAACGGCGGTATCGACCTGTCGGTGGGCTCGACGCTTGGACTTGCCGGCTGCATTGCCGGGTTCCTGATGCAAGGTGTCACTTTGAACGCCTTTGGCGTCATCCTGTATCCGCCGGTCTGGGCCGTCGTCGTCCTCACCTGCGCGCTCGGCGCGGTGGTGGGCGCAGTCAACGGCGTGTTGATCGCCTATCTCAAGGTGCCGGCCTTCGTTGCCTCGCTCGGCGTGCTTTACGTCGCTCGCGGGATCGCGCTGCTGATGACCAATGGTCTGACCTACAACAATCTCGGCGGGCGCCCGGAGCTTGGCAATACCGGCTTCGATTGGCTCGGCTTCAATCGCCTGGCCGGTGTCCCGATCGGCGTCATCGTCCTTGCCGTTCTGGCGATCGTCTGCGGTCTCGTTTTGAGCCGTACCGCCTTCGGCCGCTGGCTATACGCCTCGGGCGGCAACGAGCGCGCGGCCGATCTCTCTGGTGTTCCGGTCAAGCGGGTCAAGATCATCGTTTATGTGCTTTCGGGCGTCTGCGCTGCGATTGCCGGGCTGGTCTTGTCTTCCCAGCTTACCTCGGCCGGTCCGACGGCGGGCACCACCTACGAGCTGACCGCGATTGCAGCCGTTGTCATCGGCGGTGCGGCGCTGACTGGCGGGCGAGGGACTGTCCGTGGCACGATGCTCGGTGCCTTCGTCATCGGCTTCCTTTCCGACGGTCTCGTGATCATCGGCGTGTCGGCCTACTGGCAGACGGTCTTCACCGGCGCCGTCATCGTTCTGGCCGTTCTCATGAACAGCATCCAATACGGACGTCGGGTCAAATCGACCTGACGAACGCGACTGAACTTGTCCACGACGGCCCATCTTCAACACATCGCCGATTGCGGAAAGCACGGCCGGTTCGCCGGCAACATCTGAGCTCATCGAAAGGGAGAGAGAAACCATGTTTAAAAAAGGCATTCGTATTCTTCTGGCAGCTGCGGCGGTTGCGCCGATTTTTGTAAGCTCCGCATGGGCGGCGGGTCAGATGACGATCATCGTCAACGATCCCTCCAACCCCTACTGGTTGACGGAAGGCAATGTCGCAAAGGCCACCGCCGAGAAGCTCGGCTACACGGCCTCGGTGAGCGCTCACAAGGGCGACACCAACACCGAAAGCAACCTGATCGACACGGCGATCACCAACAAGTCGGTCGCAATCATTCTCGACCCTGCGAACGCAGACGGCTCGGTCGGCGCAGTGAAGAAGGCGGTCGCCGCCGGCATTCCGGTCATTCTGGTCAACGCCGAAATCAACCAGGAAGGGCTTGCCAAGGCGCAGCTAGTCTCCAACAACGCTCAGGGTGCCGCCCTCGGTGCGCAACAGTGGGTCGAAGCGGTCGGCGACAAGGGTAACTATGCCGAACTCTTCGGCGCTCCGTCGGACAACAATGCGGCAACGCGTTCGAACGGCTATGAGACCGTGCTGTCGCAGTATCCGGACCTGAAGAAGGTCGCTCAGGAAGTCGCCAACTGGGACCGTACCCAGGGCCACAACAAGATGCAGTCCATGCTCCAGGCC
>NZ_JBNDHS010000037.1:0-55771 GCF_056755095.1 Rhizobium sp. SVR5-9E
GGTAGAGGAACACGGCATGCATCGCCTCGCGCACCGGCTCATTGCCGCGGAACGAGAAGGACAGGTTGGACACGCCGCCGGAGATATGCACGAGCGGCATCTCCTTGCGGATGGTGCGCGTCGCCTCGATGAAGTCGACGCCGTAATTGTTGTGCTCGTCGATACCGGTCGCAACCGCGAAGATGTTCGGATCGAAGATGATATCTTCCGGCGGATAGCCTGCCTTCTCCGTCAGCAGCTTGTAGGCGCGCCGGCAGATTTCCACCTTACGCTCGTAGCTGTCCGCCTGCCCTTTCTCGTCGAAGGCCATGACGACGACGGCCGCACCGTAGCGGTGCAGCAGCTGCGCGTGAGCAAGGAAATTCTCCTCGCCTTCCTTCAGCGAGATCGAATTGACGATTGGCTTGCCCTGAACGCACTTGAGACCCGACTCGATGATCGAGAACTTCGAGGAGTCGATCATGACAGGCACTCGGGCAATGTCCGGCTCGGCGGCAATCAGGTGCAGGAACTCGACCATCGCCTTTTCGGAGTCGATCAGGCCTTCATCCATGTTGATGTCGATGATCTGCGCGCCGTTTTCGACCTGATCGCGCGCAACGTCGAGTGCTGCTGTGAAATCGGCGTTGGTGATCAGCTTGCGGAAGCGGGCCGAACCGGTGACGTTGGTGCGCTCACCGACGTTGACGAAGGGGATTTCCTTGGTCAGTTCGAAAGGCTCAAGCCCCGACAGCGACATGAACGGCCGATGCTCCGGGATCGGGCGCGGCTTGTACTTGGCGACGGTTTCGGCGATCGCGCGGATATGCTCCGGCGTCGAGCCGCAGCAGCCGCCGACAATATTGACGAGACCTTCGCGCGCAAAGCTGTCGATCTGCGCCGCCATCAGTTCCGGTGTTTCGTCGTACTGGCCGAACTCGTTCGGCAGGCCGGCGTTCGGATAGGCGCAGATGAAGGCATCGGCGACACCCGAAAGCTCCTGCAGATGCGGGCGCATCGCATTGGCGCCGAGTGCGCAGTTGAGGCCGATGGTGAACGGGTTGGCGTGGCGGACCGAGTTCCAGAAGGCCGACGGCGTCTGGCCGGAAAGGGTGCGGCCGGAAAGGTCGGTGATCGTGCCCGAGATCATCATCGGCAGGCGGATGCCCTTGGCCGCGAAACGCTCCTCGCACGCGAAGATCGCGGCCTTGGCATTCAGCGTATCGAAGATCGTTTCGATGAGGATGATATCCGCGCCGCCGTCGATCAGGCCATCGATCTGCTCGCCGTAGGCAATGCGAAGCTCGTCGAAGCTGACGGCCCGGAAACCTGGATTGTTGACATCAGGCGAAATCGACGCCGTGCGGTTGGTCGGGCCGATCGCGCCCGCCACGAAGCGGCGGCGGCCATCCTCGCGCTCGGCGCGAATTGCCGCGCGCCGCACGATCTCGGCACCGTCCTTGTTGAGGTTGTAGACTTCGCCTTCCATCTGGTAGTCGGCCTGCGCGATGCGGGTCGAGGAAAAGGTATTCGTTTCCAGAATATCCGCGCCGGCCTTGGCGTATTTGTAATGGATTTCCTCAAGCGCATCTGGCTGCGACAGGATCAAAAGGTCGTTGTTGCCCTTCTGGTGACAGGCGCAGCCGATGAAGCGCTCGCCGCGGAACTGGTCTTCATTATAGCCGAGTCCTTGGATCTGCGTGCCCATGGCGCCGTCAAGAACGAGGATTCGCTCGCTTGCGGCTTTCCGCAAAGCTGCAAAGATTTCATTGCCGTCGCGTTTTGCCCCTTGGGGACCAAAGAGATTAGTGAACACGGGCGGACTCCTTGACAATCGTTTAAAGGCCAGAGCGACCAATCACATAAAGATATGTTTATGTCAATATATGCTTTGACTTTGTGATGGTTCGCGAGGCGGGGTGACAGACTCGGGCTCGGCCTATATAGGCTCTTTCGCAAGTCGTTGTTACGAAATCGGAGGAATGACATGGCATCTGTAACTGGCGACGCCGGCATTGGTCATTGGAGCACCCGCGCCTATCATCGCAACTGGCTTCTCGCCCAGGCAAACGGCCTCTTCGATTTCTTCCAGCACAATTCGATCAATCCTAAGGGCGGTTTCTACGATCTCGATGATCACGGCCAGCCGCTCGACGCCGACGGGCAGGTCCGCGGCATTCACATTGCATCGCGCGCGGTCCACTGCTTCTCGATCGGCACCCTTCTCGGCCGCCCCGGCGCGAGCGATGTCGTCGATCACGGCATGGATTACCTTTGGAACCATCACCGCGATACGAAGAACGGCGGCTATTTCTGGTCGCTGAACAATGATGGCCCTGTCGACTCCACCAAGCAGGGCTATGGCCATGCTTTCGTCTTGCTTGCCGCCTCCTCGGCAAAAACCATCGGCCATCCGCTGGCCGATGCCATGCTGGCCGACATTACCGAAGTCCTCAACACCAGGTTCTGGGAACCAATGCACGGCGCCATCGCTGAAGAGTTCACTGCCGACTGGCAGCCGCTCGACGGAGGTCGCTATCGCGGCCAGAACTCCAACATGCATCTCACCGAAGCACTGATGGCCGCTTTCGAAGCCACCGGCGACAGAGATTATCTCGCTAAGGCCGAAAGCATCGCCGATCTCGTTATCCGCAGGTCGGCCGGTTCCGTCGGCTGGCGCGTCGCTGAGCATTTCAGCGCCGACTGGGGTCTCGACAAGAGCTACTACCATCCGAACGAGATGTTCCGCCCGGCCGGCACCACGCCAGGCCATTGGCTGGAATGGGCACGCCTTATCCTGCAGCTCTGGGCACTCGGCGGCAAGAAGCACGACTGGATGCTGGATGCCGCCAAGGGCCTCTTCTCGCAATCGATGGCGCTCGGCTGGGACAACGGCAAGGGCGGTTTCTTCTACACGCTCGATTGGGACGATAAGCCGGCGAAGCGCAACAAGCTCTGGTGGCCGGCCTGCGAGGGTGCGGCTGCCGCACACTTCCTGAACGAGCATCTGCCGAGCGACTTCCACGAGCAAAGCTATCGCAAGATCTGGAATGTCATCGAGAGTGCCTTCATCGACCATAAGAACGGCGGCTGGCACGAAGAACTGACGGAAGACCTCGTTCCCTCTCACAGCCTCTTCCCCGGTAAGGGCGATATCTACCATGCCCTGCAGGCCTGCCTCATCCCCCTCTTTCCGGCGACGGGCAGCGTCACCAAAGGCATTATCGAGGCAAAAGGGAAGATTTGAGCAGGCGACTGCTGGCGCGTGGCCCGATGACCGCTTCACGCCAGCCGCAGGGAATCCAGATCTTTCGCCAGCATCAGCGACAGCGCCTCGACGACGAGATTGTGGTCGTCCCGCTGCGGCAGGCCCGAAACCGTGACCGCGCCGATGCAGCCGGTTCCCTTGACATTGATCGGAAAGCTGCCGCCATGCGCTGCATAGTCAGCGCTCGAAAGCCCGTTGTCTTCGACGGTCTTGCCGTCCTTCTGCAGCTTCAGGCCGCAGGCGTAACTGCTCTTTGAATAGCGGAATACCACGTTGCGCTTGCGCCGCACCCATTGGACGTTGTCGGGCGTAACACCCGGCAGCGCCGCGTAAAAAACCGGCATCGAGTGCAGCGAAACGTCGATCGCCACGCCAAGCCCGCGTTCCGTCGCGAGTTCCTGCAGCAGTTTGCCAAGCTGCCAGGCTGTCGTGAGGTCGAAGGCATCAAAGCTCAATACCTGTTCCTGCTCCGCAATCCGGCTGAGATCGTCCTCAACAGTCATAGGCCTTGCTCCTCCTGCCACATCGAACCGGCAGAGAGCATCCGCAAGCGGCAGTGAAAAGTAAAGCAACGTCTGGAGATTTCGACAGCTTAGTGCGCCACCGATGACAGTGAACCGATGATATCCTCCGGCGACATGGGCTCTTTCGAGCGTAGCAACACCGTGCCGTCACAGTCGAGCAGGAGAAGGCCGAATTCGCCGGGCCGCGGCCCCTGGAGATCGTCGCGGATTTCATCGGCGTCGAGGTCCTCGGATCCCTCGAAAGTGGGAAACACCCCGCCGCCGGCGACATTCAGCACCTCTATATCATTCTCGATGAGCGAAAAACGCGCCCGGCGCAGCGACTCGTCCTGCACCGTGGCACGGTCATCATCTGCATCCGCAAAAATGATGAGAACACGTTTCCGGCCGATGAATGGTTTGAGACAGTCCGGGGACGTGGGCGCCTGCGGCGCCGGCCCGATGATTTCGCGTATGATTGATTTAAGCATGATGCTCACATCCTTCGTTCTGTCTTCAACGATTGGAAGTGAGAGCGGTTCCCTTCAAAAGCAGAGGGGATCGCGGACCACCGCGATCCCTCGCGCGGCCTCATTCGGATGGTTTGCGCTCCGCCGGGCGGGTGGGAACGGCCACCACATCGGCCGTGCCGTTGGCAAGAAGGCGTTTGCGGACCAAGACGCGCATGACACGGGCGGCCGTCGAGAAGCTCATCTGGTCGAGCGGCCCCTCGCCTTCCCACGGCTTTGTCAGTCTTTCGGTAACGGCGCCGACAATGTTGTTCGGCACGATGTCGTCGCACTCGCGCATGGCTTCGAAGACGAGGCTGATCGGAACGACCCGCCCTTCGAAGGTGACGATTGGTTCTGTGAGTTCCGTATCCCATTCTTCGAAAGCATAGAGGGCTTCGCGGAAGAGTTCCTGAAGGGTGATCGGCGCGTGTCCGTTGTGAAGTGGCGGCAAGGCATTCGTCATGTCTGTCTCCTCTCTAGGATTAAGCCAGTTCCTCCTTATCGGCCGGATCGAATCAGAACTCGGAACTCGGGGCTCCTCCGGAACCGATAACACGATTCTTTTTATAGTGTAACACTCGCGTGATAAAGCGATTTATGCCCGCCGCGCCGTTGAGATGCGTTTCCAAATAAATAAGCCGTTGATATTCCTGAAGAACATCAACGGCTTTTTCCCGGAGTTTGAAAGGCCCTAGGCCTTACTGCTCGAGCGCGAAGGTCAGGTTGACGGTGACATGATAGGTGTTTTCGCCGCCCTGAATCGGCACGGAAGAGTCGCCCGCCTCCTTCGCCATCGTTGCGCGATAGGCTGGTTGCGGCATCGGCCGAACGCTGCTCTCGCTGATCTCGATGACGCGGCCCAATTTCACGCCGGCGGCCTCCGTCAGCGTCTTTGCCTTCTTCATCGCGGCTGCGACGGCATCCTTGCGCGCCGCTTCCATGGCCGCCTCCGGCTTGTCGTTGGTGAACTGGATGTCGCCGCCCTGGTTGACGCCGAGCGTCACCGCCTGGTCGATCAAGCCGCCCAATTCGCCGAGATCGCGCACGCGCACCGTCAGCCCGTTTGAGACCTGATAGCCGATAAGCTCCGGCGGCTTCGGCTGGCCGTCGTTGCTCTGCGGATAATTGTATTGCGGCTGCACGGAGAAGCCCGAAGTCTGCAGATCCCTGTCGGCGATCCCCTCTTTCTTCAGCGCCGCCAGAACGGCGGCCATCGCCTTGTTGTTCTCGTCGAGCGCCTCGCGGGCCGTCTTCGCCTGCTTGACGACCGCAAGGCTGAGGACGGCCATATCGGGCGCTGCCGCCGACTGCCCCTCGCCCGAGACCATGACCACCGCCTCACGCGGCCTCGAATCATCGGCAGCCGCCGCTGCCATCGGCAGGACGGCCGGCACACCGATCAGCACGCCGAAAGCCAGGTTTCTAATAGTCCGCAGCGCCATGTTTCACTCCTTGGTTGTCGCGACCCCGGCTAGCTGTTTGCCGATTGATTGTGAAGCTATTGCGGCAACGTCTTGTCGCTGCATCCGAATTGCGTTAGAGCGAAACCGCACCGGGGGACCATTGCCCCGCTGCCGGCGCGGCCAAGCCACGCACGGGCCTGTAGCTCAATGGTTAGAGCCGGCGGCTCATAACCGCTTGGTTGGGGGTTCGAGTCCCTCCGGGCCCACCATCTCGCTTTGTGCCGTTGCGATTCTTGCTAACACCTTGAATGGAAAGGTGGTATTGGCGGTTCGATAACCCGATTTCCGCGAGTAGCGAACAGGCTCCGCGAATACCAGCCTGAGGACTGCCCTTTTGAAGGGAAGGTCCCCATTATCGTATATATCCCAAGGGCTTGCTAATAAAGCGAGCGCCGGTTCGATAAATTCGTCCAGCCGGCGTGCCGGGGGCACGATTCGAGCTATCTTCTCTTCGAGAAGCAACTTCTCCCGTTCCAGCTTCTCGATCTTGTCCTCATAGGCTTTTATCACCGTCGAGTTTCCAGTCTCGATGATTCGGTCGAGGAGCGTCTGTATTTGCTTCTCGACACTACGGAGTTGGTTTTCGACTTGGCCCTTGCCCTGATGAGCTTCGGCAGCCCGCATGTTCCACGCATCAATGAACATCGTTTTAGCCAATCCAAACAGCTCGCGCGTCGGCTGAAGGCTCTGCAAAATCTCCGCAAACCCGCCCTCTATTTTCTCACGAGGGATTGATTTGCGGCTATTTTCGCAACCTTCTGTATCGCAAAGGTAGTATGGATAGTATTTGGAGCGGCCCTTCGACCAGCAAGCGGTCATTACGCGGCCGCAGTCATCGCAGAGGACGAAACCGCGCAGCGGGAAATCCTGATTGATGTCCTTCCGCACGGGAGCCTTCGGATTTTCGTTCAGGCGCTCCTGAATCCGCTCGAACGTCTCCAGGCTGATTAAAGGTTCATGGTGCCCTTTTCGTGGTGACACGCCCCACGCCGGCATACCGACGTAGCCCGCATAGATAATATTCGTTAGTAGGCGCTCAACCCGCGTGTAGTACAGTTTGCCGGTACTCGTGTCTTTAGGGAACGCAGGCCTTGCATCTAAGAAGTGCTTGAACTCGCCCTTTGACTGCAGATGCCCAGAAGCGAAGCTTTCCAGAGCCTCAACGAGAATGGACGCGACTGGCTCGACTCGAACCAAAATCTTCCCATGCTCTCAATTCGCGGCGTACTTATAGCCTATCGGCGGGGCGAACACCGCATAACCCCTTTCAAGTCTTGCTGTCATCTTCTGGATCACTTGACGTTGATTCTGGGACCGTTCAAGCTCTCCCGTAGCGGCGAACATCGTCTCTACGAACCTTCCCTCGGGGGTGTCTTCTAGTTTTAGGTTCAAGCACACGACGTCCGCTCCGCGCGTCCTAAACTCGCGGCGAAGCCTCCAGTGAAACTCCGTATCGCGCGCAAATCGCTTGAGATCATCGAAAATGATGACGTAGGGCTTCCCCGGTTGGGCATCGAGGTAACTCAAGAGTGCCACAATGCCAGGACGTTTCATGAAATCACCGCCACCCGTGATGTCATCGGGGAAAACAGCCGCGACCTCTAAGTCGTTTTGGTCAGCAAATTGGCGGCAACGGTGCTCCTGGCTCTCTAAGCCATGGCCTTCAATTTTCTGTCTCAGACTGGATACGCGGCAATAGATAATCGCTTGCGGCTTGCCGGTCGGCTCTACGCTTTTCTTTTTCATTCTACCTCCAGTACGCCCACGGGGCTCGAGCAAGTTGATTGTCTTTTACGGTCGGATTTCTTCGATTTTACCGTTTCGAAGGCCATATCCGATTCCACCGCGCCATCCGCGGAATTCTGTCAGCAGACTCCATGCAGTGGGTGAACGCCGAAACCGAGCTCGACGAACGTCATGACGATG
Organism: Rhizobium sp. SVR5-9E; assembly: GCF_056755095.1. Taxonomy (NCBI): domain Bacteria; kingdom Pseudomonadati; phylum Pseudomonadota; class Alphaproteobacteria; order Hyphomicrobiales; family Rhizobiaceae; genus Rhizobium; species Rhizobium sp. SVR5-9E. The sequence goes on from NZ_JBNDHS010000037.1 coordinate 7,652, forward strand.
GACCACGGCGACTGGCCTGGACCTTGTAACCTTTCAATTCCGCGTACTGGCAGCAACGGTGCTCCTGACTTTCCAGGCGGCTCCCCTCAATTTTTCGTCTTGTTCTGGATACGCGGCAATAGATAATCGCTTTCGGGATAACTGCCGCCTCGTCATTTTCCTTGTTCATTCTGCCTCCAGAACGCCCAGGGGGCTTGAATATGTTGATGGCCTTATACGATCGGCCTTCTTCGATTTTACCGCATCGAAAGCCCTTTTTGCTCCTACCGCGCCATTTGCGGAATTCTGTCCGTAGACTGCTTGCAGCGGGTGAACGCCGAAGCCAAGCTCGACGAATGTCATGACGATCAACCATAGCGACTGCGTGAACTCTTCCTTTTGCGCGGCGCTCAGGTCCGCAGCGTCGAACCAGGCTTGATACCTTTCGACATCCACGGTTACGATGGGCCGAGCCGACGCAACGAAGCCGTCGGGAAGACCGTTTCTAACAAGATTGCTTTCGCCTTTGTTTGTGCGGTTTTTCTTATCCTTCATGATGCAAGCCTTCCCACCGCCGACGGTGTCAAAGCCTCTCCCGTGCATACTTAGGACGCGGCGCTTTCCTTTGCGCTCCGACTCCGACCCTCGCATTGCCGACCCCTTTCCTGTTAGGTGCGCCTCTCTTTTTGAGAGTTCGAGGTTCTATTTTCGTACTGCAAGGCTATGTGTGTTTCTCCGACCGTCCGTTCCAAAGATGCGTTCTTGTCGGCTTAACGGCGCTACCGTCATTCACGTTAATCGCTGTTCGACTAGAAAGGCGGCCCGGGCAGTCTGATACTGGTCGTTGATATTGGAGTTCCTGACCGAATTTCACGTTAGCCAATACTAATAGATAAGATGAGAAAGAGTCAATAACTCATTGATTATAATCGGAGTCTTGAATTATTGTTTGATGTGAACGTGATTGGCTGAGCTGGATACATCCAACGATGTCCTGGAATTTTCTTCTTCAGAAGGTCGGAGTCTTTCGATACTTGTCGCTACCCAACTCTCGCAAAAGCTGCCACTGAAGCGGCACGAATTTTGCGACCTCGAGTTTCAGCTCTAGGACGAGCGATAGTTTCAATGGCAACATGACGAATCGCCTCGCGTCGATTAATTGCAAGAGCGTTGACGAAGGCTATCTCGCCGACGTCACAGGGTGACACGTGAAGGAATTGGAAGACATCGATTACAAGTCAGCGGCAAACGAAAGAAGCATTCCTATGAGCCTCGCAGCGTCTATAGCCAGCCGATCCATTTGAAGGTGAAGCTGGAGATATAATTCGAGAGCGGACACTTCGCGTTTGTGGGGAGCATATTGAATCGGGCCTCGCCGACAACAACTGTGAGCAACGGCTGTGCTCTGACGACCACTCGGTATTTTGGCAACAGTTTTCTGAAGTGCTCCTGGCGCATCAACTGAAAGCATCCGGATTGAAGCTGTCCCACGCTACGGAAGGTCCCGATTTTCTGGTCGAGCATGGCGGTCAACGCATATGGATTGAGGTGATTACGCCTGAGCCAAAAGGCCTGCCAGACGCCTGGATAAATCACACCATCGGTAACGTAGTCATCGTTGCCGACTACAACAGCGAAAAGGACCGCACGACGATCGAGGAGACCTTCAGGCGGCTGGTTGAACTTGTTCAAAGCCTCGACGAGGAACAGGAGCGGGCTGCGAGAGAGAACCTCTCGGATGAGGAACTGGCCGTATTCGACTTGCTGAAACGGGACGATCTGAACAAGACGGATCGTGAACGTGTCAAGCAGGCGAGCCGGGAGATGTTGGCCACGATCAAGCAGCAGCTCGCAAAACTCGAACGTTTTTGGGAAAAGGAGCAGACGAAGGGCGAAATGGAGACATTAATTCTGGATGAAGTCTTCATCAAGCTCCCGACGCCACCCTTCACGCCAGAGAAAAAACAGCTTGTTGCCAACAACGTCTACGCGCATTTCTGGCAGCAGGCGATGACTGGGGGATACGCGAGACTCTGACCATGTCCGCGAGGACGCCGTGCAGTCCCTGAGAAAGATCGGGCCTCAGGCCAAGGCTGCGATCCCGGCTCTGGTGGCAATCGAGAATGAGAGTTTCATCGGCAGCTACGCCAAGGATGCACTGAAGGAAATAAGGAGTCACTGACGACACCATCGTCTCCGGCCCATCGCCCGCTCCCCCCAGCTTGCTGAGCCCTCTCATCTACAGTCTCAAATGGCCATCGCGTCAGCGTGCAGCGGCTCCAAACGCGAGGAGCCAGTAGACTGCGAAGAGAAGCGTGACCCGCGTGAACGACCAGGCCATCCAAGATCAGAAAGAGCTTGACCCTAATGCCCGATTAGAGATGCTGTCATTGAATGGCTTGAGCATCTCGCGTCTTGTCGAGACGCATCATTACTTCGTCATGGAAGACGTCGCCGACCTTCAAAGCCGCCCTGTCCGTTGCCCACTCCCGAAATCCGACCTTGGAATAGAGGCGACGCGCCGCGTGATTACTTTCCGCCACCGCGAGGCGAACGGTGTGACAATGCTCGAAAGCATGTCCGATTGCTGCGTCAAGCAGATGTCTTGATATAAGAGATCGAGGAGCTTTTTTGAACGGCGAGCCAATTCGTCCCTCCTCGACGGACAGCCTCGCGCGCGCGGTTGTGAGCACGGGCTTTCCTCACGAAAAAAGCGATATCGCGCCACTCTTGCAACGTATCAAAGTATTTCTGACAAGTTCTCAGGATATCCGTCGAAGTTCGTCGCCAGTTCTGGATATTTCTTATGTCGCGTCAGGGAGGCTCGATGCTCATACAGAAACGTTGTTTCCATGGGATATCGTTGCGGCTGGGCTCATCGCAACTGAGGCCGGGGCAATTCGAAGCAATCTTGTCCCCGTTCCAGACCACATCCCTGCCGATTTATGGGGAGAGGAAGTCGTCTTTGCTTCATCAGAGATACACGGCGCACTTGTGGCGCATCTTCTAAGTAGCTGACGCACAAATGCGGTTTTCCGACCCTTGCGGGTCGGTGGCACGAAGCTAGGATGAAGGATCGAAACTGCAGGAACCGCTGGGTTTCAACAGGCGGTGCATAGCCTTCAGCACCTTGGACTGATTGGCCATGTTCATCATCGACATGAAGGCGTCTGTACTCCCTGCTCGATGACAACGGGAAACGAAAATGACTTCCCCAACGCCGTCTGGTCACCTCGCAAAACTGAATCAGTGCATTTCGGAGAACGAATACCTCGGGAATGGCAAACGGCGGGCGGCCAACGGATTGCCATACACCGCTGACTCATGCATCAAGCCGAAGAAAACTCTAGCCAGCCCTGTTATGTCCTCGATAAGGGGTCATACCGTCGCCTCCGTCGCCTGCCCTCGTCGCTCGTTCACGCCAAAGAAGAAGTATCCGGAGTCTCAAAAATGCGCATCGAGCCGGAGCAGCGGATTTATGTTTGCTTTTTCCTGTTTGCGACTTCGATGGGAGCGTTGCTATCCAGGCTACCTGATCTTCAGGTTGCGCTCGACATAAACAAGTCTGAGCTCGGGTTGACGCTTATAGGCGCGGCAATAGGAGCGTTAACATCTCTGACCTTTTCGTCGCCCATCATCGTCAAGCTAGGCGCACGAACAACGGCATTCGCTACCGTTCTGGGGACGTCGGCGATGATCGCGATCGTTCCATGGGTTGGCTACGCGCCACTGGTCTTCTTCGTGCTCTTTTGCGAGGGTTTGCTGGCCGGGGCCCTTGAGATCAACTTGAATGTCGAGATCGACCGTATCGAGGCTCAGCTTGGGCGCGGCGTCATGAACCGAGTCCACGGTTTTTGGAGCCTTGGATTCTTCGTGACCGCATTGGCCTCTTCAGCAATCAGGCAAGCTGGCGTTTCAATGCAGCTCCATCTGGCGATTACATTTGCGGTCGTTTTGATCGTGGGAACGATCGCCATAAAGGGAATGCGCAGTGCCTCGGCACCCCATCTATCACGACAAGCAGGTTCTTCCCATATTGCCCTGCCGACAGTAGCGCTGTTGCCGCTTTGCTTGATCGGGATCGCAGCGTTCCTTGTGGAGGGAGCAGGGATCGATTGGTCCGCGATTTACATGCGAGACGTTTTCGCGGTGGAGCCTTTCATTGAAGGGATGGGACTCACGCTTTTCACCTTCTTCATGGCCCTGGTCCGGCTATATGCAGACCCGTTTGTTGATCGCCATGGTTCCCGCGCGGTTGCCGCCGTCCTGCTAACGTTGGCTTCACTTGGCGTGTGCTGCGTTTGGCTGGCTCCTGTTCCGATCATCGCACTCGTTGGATTTGCCATGATGGGCGCTGGATGCAGTGCGGTCTATCCCTTGGCAGTCTCTGCGGCAGCACAGAGAAAGGATCGAAGCCCTCACTTGAACGTAGCGGCGTTGGCGCAGATGTCGTTTGTCGTTTTCTTCCTCGCTCCTCCGCTCCTGGGCTTCGCCGCCGAAACGGCAGGCATACGAACTTCTTATCTACTCTGCCTTCCGATAATTTTGACCGCGTTGTGGTCGGTGCGGTCACTCGCGCCACGCCGTCAAATGAAAGCATTCGGACTGGCTGAATGAATCCGACATCTCATACTTGCAGCCCATGTTGGAGACAGGCCGCCGCCTTAGTGGATTAGGTGGACGAATATATAGCTTTTCCAGATTCCGGTTGCAGATAGCATTCTGTGGAGGATGCTATCACCGCAATTGGCTGTAATGGATCATTCGCAGTCGCCGGACGTGCTTGCGCCCTAATTTATGCCTGATGCGGGCTACCCGTCTTGATGTTGGGCAAACTGTCACAACATTGCGGAGGACGGCATAAACGCTGATTATCCCGATTGATTGTTTTCTTGGATTTCGAGGCCTCATCTCTCAGTAAGAAAAGCTTCCCCATTGAAGTGGCATGGGTCTTTGAGAATGGCGAATCGCGATCGGCGCTGATCCGCCCTGCCCCAGACTGGACGGACTGGTCGTCTGAGGCCGAAGCTATCCATGGCATTCCACGCCAACGCCTTCTGGATGAAGGTGTGTCTGTCGATATTATTGCGGCCGAGATGATCGATGCACTGAGCGGACACAAGCTCTATGCCAGCGCACCGTCCTGGGATGGAAAATGGCTGAGTCTGCTCCTGAGGGCGGCGGGATATCCACGACATGCCCTCCGGCTTGCCAGGTCAGAGGAAGCTTTTTTCGACGCCGCGCGTATGGCCGCCGGAGCCAAACTTACGGACGCGGAAATTTCGGCGTTGGTCGCAACGATCCTCCTGAAGACCGACCCAATCGCCCTCGCTCACCGTGCCCTGCCAGATGCCGTGCTCGAATTGGATCGGTGGAGGTCGATCCGAGCTATCGTTGATGTCCGGACAGGCAAAATCTGAGAGCGATTGTTGCCTGCTCCGCCGGCCTTTCCGCGAACTCTGCCGAGCCGCCCGAGATCAGTTAACAGTCATCAAGTACGTGAGCTGCTCCCGCTTCCCGATCGGAGCATTGAAGCGGTCTAAGGTCACGCTGAGTGACTGCGGTCACTGGATTTTGGCGTTCTGCTGCTCGTCAATGCTTTGAAGAAGACGTTGGCGCGTTGATCCTCATGGAATTTTTGCCAATAAATTTTGTGATCAACAGCGTCGATAGCTCCTCCTGAGTTCGATGCCCTTGATTGAATAACTCAACTGCAGTGCTGCAGAGCAACTGTGAAGCCTGTTCATTCGGCGTCATTCGATAGTGGCGGTACCAAGCCTGGACAGCGTTTGACACGATCCTCAAGTCGCTCTCTCTCACCGATACACCTAGATCGATCATCTCATCCCCCTTGCTTAACAACTACTAATCTACACTACTAAAGTAGTAAGGTTCGTCAATGACGAACGCTCGTGTGCGTTTCCGCGAAATCCCCTCTCAAGGAAGGCGTACAAGCCTTAAGCTGTTGCACAGTTCATATTGATCGCCGCCTTGCGGCTCTTCGCTTAATTCGTTCCCAGCCCAAGCGGGGGTCATCAGGTGCAAATTGCCCATCGCGAAGCTTTTTTAACTTTGAGATCAGGAATTCCAAGCCTTCTTCATTAAAGCAGATGACAACTTCACCCTGTTCTAGCTTCTCTTTTTCTACGGTAAGCAGCAACTCGGCATCCTCTTTGACAGACTTCACTATATAAACGGCGACCACAGCGTCGACTGGATCGCGCCAACACCGGTCATATCGTTGTTACCCAACTGTACTAGCTCACCACGCAACGGCGGTGAGGTTCATGGCACAGATCATTTTCTTGCATGGTGCATCAAGCAGCGGAAAGTCCACAATCGCTGGGGCGCTCCAGGCTCGCATCGAGAAGCCTTTTTGGCACATTTCCATCGATCATCTACGAGACTCAGGGGTTTTTCCCATGAGCCGGTTCCGTAGCGGTGAGTTCCGATGGTCCGATGCCAGAGCAGCTTTCTTCGATGGGTTTCACCGTTCGCTGAAGGCCTATGCAGATGCAGGTAATGATCTGATCCTAGAACACATCTTGGATACGGAAGGCTGGTTGGAGACGCTTCGGAAGCTAATGGCGCAACACGACGTGTTCTTCGCGGGCGTTCACTGCCCGCTTGAGCTTCTAGTCGAGCGGGAAGCAGCGCGGGGCGATAGGCCGATTGGTAGTGCCAAGCAGGACTATGAGACGATTCATCTTGGCAAAACCTACGACATAGACCTGAACTCAGTCGATGGGACTGATATTAACGTGGATAAGGTACTCCTGGCTTGGCGGAGCGGCGATCGATCCTCAAGTTTCAGCTCGCTGGACCGCTGACGCACGACCGCTTAGGGCCGAATGCGGAAGCTCGTCCAATTCCGGAATGCGCCAACAGCGGTCATTCACGCTATAGTCTAGGCCTGGTGGGCGACAAACTCTTTACATCTGAAGACCTCGGCCAGAAGCCGCGTTCCCATATCCGCTTCCTGCTCCGAGAGCGCGGAAAACCCCAGCAGCAATCGCAATCTGTCCGTGGAGGTCACGTTCATCCGCGAAAGCGGCATGACGACAACACCTCTCTTCAGAGCCGCGGAAGAGACGGCGGTGTCATTGTTCCAGCTCCCGGTGCTTTTGATCGTGAGATTGATCCCCTGATCCGGCAGCAGCACTTCGATATGCTCGGCCATGCGTTCCATCAGGAAACCCGCCAACATGTCGCGTGAGGCACGAAGCCGTTCTCTCAGACGGCGGAGATGCGCAGGAAAATAGCCCTCTTCAAGGAAATCTGCGATCACACGCTGCTGGAAGGTCGGCGGGCAGCGGTCGACCGCCGGACGCACAGCCCTGAACGCGTTGACCAGATCGGTCGGAACCACGAGGTAGCCGATCCTGAGGCTCGGCAGAAGCGCCTTGCTGAACGTGCCGGTGTAGAGAACCCGATTGGCCTTATCGAGGCCATGCAGCGAGGCGATCGGATGCCCCTGGTATCGGAATTCGCTGTCGTAATCGTCCTCGACGATCCAGCAATCATTCTCCTCGGCATAGGCGAGAAGGCCGAGCCTTCGCGAAAGCGAGAGGACCGACCCGACCGGATATTGATTGGAGGGCGTCACGTAGAAGACCGAGGGAGGCGACATGACATCGGCCATCAGTCTTTGCGTGTCGATCCCATCCTGATCGACGGGGAGGCCGACAACGTTGATGCCGTTCAGCGCCAGGCACTGTCTGGCAGGCGGATAGCACGGGTCTTCGACGACGGCCGTATCGCCCGGAGTCATCAGCACGCGAAAGGCAAGGTCGAGCGCCTGCTGCGTTCCGGCCGTGATGAAGACCTGTTCGGCCGTGCAGCGGACGCCGCGCGAGACTGCCAGATGCGCGCTGATGGCGGCTCGCAATGCCTTTTCGCCCTGAATGTCTCCATAGCCTTCGAAGGCATAGTTCATGTGGCGGGCCGCAATGCGGTTCAGCAACCGTGCCGTTCGCTCGTCATGGGCGATGCGACCGGTGACGAATGGCAGGGCCTTCTGTGGCTCGAGGCTCGGTCCGCGGGTCAGGATCGCCGTTGCGGCGGCTGACACGCTGCGGCGGATCGGATGTGCGCGTTCCCCGCCGGGTCGGTAGTCGATGCGCGAGACACCATCGGGAATGGAGGATGCAATATAGGTGCCGGACCCATGGCGGGCCACGGCGAAACCCTCCGCGATCAGGATTTCATAGGCCTCTGCAATGACGCCTCGCGAAATCTTCCACTCTGTAGACGCAAGGCGCGTCGACGGCAGTCGTTGCCCGGTCGTGAGCCGTCCCTCGGCAATAGCGTTTCTGAGCGAGAGATAGAGTTGTCTCGGCAAAGGCGCGGCAGACGAAGGATCGATTGCGGGCCGAAACCTTGCGGACGGACCTTCCCGTCTCCTCTTCAGTGTCATGTACGACCCCCGAGTGGCCCATTTAGCATGGGAAGAGTGGACCTGTTAAGGGAGCCAAAATTGCATATATGATGGGCCACTTTCAAGCGGCAATCCCATCGACGGTTGCCGCATCTGCCATCTTTGACGGAGAAGACATGGAGCATCGGAACCTCGACGTGCCTTACTTCAGCCAGTGGGAGACGCCGGAAATGACGTTGCCTGTCCTGTCGGAAGGGGCGTCCGCCCTGCATCGCGATCCGCTCTGGCGCAATTCGGGCGCGGAAACGATCGAGGAATATGCGCGCTGGCGGTCAATGTCTGCGGCATGGCCTGCCTGAAGATGATCCTTGCCGCTCGCGGCGAGGCGCATCCGATCCTTTCGCTTGCACATGCCTGCACCGGTTATGGCGGCTATGTCGTCAATGAGGCCGAGGCATCGATTAAGGGGCTGATCTACGCCCCCTTCGTCTATTTCGTCCGCGAGCGGTTCAATCTTTCGGCGGTTGTCCGGGCAGATGTTCCGGCGGCCGGAATTCCCCCGATCCTCGCCGGACATCGCTTCTTCATCGCCTCGGTCAACAGCGCCATCCGCTGGCCAGAGCGCGAGCCGCCGTCGAAGGGCGGCCATCTCGCCCTGGTGACGGCCGCCTCGCAGGAGAGCATCTGTTTTCACAATCCCTCCGGCCACGACCGCGCCAGCCAGGCCGACGTCGTGCTGCCGCTCGCCATCTTCGACCGCTTCTTCGCCAACCGCGGCATCGCGGTCGGCTTCTGATTTCTGACCGGCCTTCCTTCAGGAGATTTTCATGAGCCCATCCATGACCAGGCTGCGTATCGCCGTGCTTTTCGGCGGCCGTTCCAGCGAGCACGACGTCTCCGTGATGTCGGCCATCAACGTGATGCGGGCGCTCGACCCGCAGAAATATGATGCGCTGCCCGTCTTCGTCACCCGCGAGGGGCGGTGGCTGCAAAGCCACTTCAGCGACGGCGAACTCGACAGGCCTGCGGCCGGCGTCGAAATCTGCCTCGTGCCGGGCGGACACGGCCGCATCCTGACGATCGGGCTTGACGGAAAGGCCGCCGAGGGCGGTAGGATCGATATTCTCTTTCCGGTCCTGCATGGCTTGCACGGGGAGGACGGCGCGGTTCAGGGGCTCTCCGAGGTGGCGCGCGTGCCGCTGGCCGGCTGCGGCATTCTCGGCTCGGCAGCCGCACTCGACAAGGATATCGCCAAGCAGCTTCTGAAGGCGGCGGGACTGCCGGTCGCCCGCTCGGTGACGATCCATCAGGACGCGCCGCCCGCCTTGGAGGCGCTCGAAGGCCAGCTTGGCCTGCCGCTTTTCATCAAGCCCGCGCGGCAGGGTTCGTCAGTTGGCGTCAGAAAGGTTTCGGGCAGCCAGGAATTCGCGCCCGCGCTCGCCGAGGCGTTCCGGCATGACCGCAGGCTGCTCGCCGAAGAGTTCATTGCCGGGCGCGAGATCGAATGCGGCGTGCTGGAAGATACAAAAGGCGGCCTCTTCGTCTCCCGTCCCGGCGAGATCGTGCCGGCCGCAAGCCACGGCTATTACAGCTATAACGCCAAGTATATCGATGAGAACGGCGCGGCGCTGAAAGTGCCGGCGGAGCTTCCCCCGGAGGTCGAAGGCAGGATTAGCGAGATGGCGGCCCGCGCCTTCCGCGCGCTTGGCTGCGATGGCATGGCACGCGTCGATTTCTTCCTGATGGAAGACATGCGTTTCGTCGTCAACGAAGTGAACACCATTCCGGGATTCACCGACATCAGCATGTATTCCAAGGCAATGGCCGCAAGCGGCGTCGGTTACGCGGAAATCATCGACCGGCTAGTAGAGCACGGCTTGGCGAGAGCGGCGTGATTCCAATCTGACAACAAATGTAACGTCCGCAATAGGCCGACAGACGACGGCCACCTTGGCTGGAATGCGCCAAAAGTAGAAGTTATCGCGGAAACGGCCGGTTTCCGCTTTCGGCCCGAAGCAGACGTCATGTAACTGTTACACTCTCGCCTTAGCCGGAGAGCGTAATTGGATTGGACTGAACTTTCATGCAAAAACTCCTTGTTCGCCCCCTCTCAATCAACGACGCACTAGCATTTCGTGACATCCGCCTTGAGGGGTTGCAAAATCACCCTGAGGCATTCGGCGCGGACCTCGAAGAGGAGCGTAAACGACCCATTGAATGGTTCGCAGACCGCTTGAAGAACAACTCCGTGTTCGGCGGCTTCAACGAGGTCGGCGAGTTGTCTGGAGTGGTAGCTGTCGCGCGCGGCCAGAGTGCAAAGACACGACACAACGCTTCAATTTGGGGCATGTACGTGAGGGGCGTTTCCCGAGGCACGGGGCTATCGAGGCATCTGCTCGACGCAGCAATCGAAAATGCTTTCGAGCATTGCCAAACCGTTCGCCTCACGGTGGTAGAAAGTAATCACGCAGCCCGTCGCCTTTATTCCAAGGTCGGCTTCCGGGAATGGGCAACTGACACTGCGGCTCTAAAGGTTGGCGACGTATTTCATGACGAAATCATGATGCGCCTCGACAAGCCACAATCTGCGCAGACGACCTAATGTCTCCTATTGGCGCGCCATTAGCGGCCATTGCGATTCCATTTGATCCCGCTACTATCCACCCCGACAAGGGGACAAATTCAACGGCCTGTCCACTCAGTCACCAGAAGGTAGCCATGAAACCGATCGTTCTCATCGCAGCTATGGATGCAGACCGTGCTATCGGCAGAGGAAACGATATTCCATGGCACATCCCTGGCGAGCAGAAAGTTTTCAAGCAAGTGACGATGGGCAATGCCCTCATTATGGGCCGCTTGACTTACCTCTCCCTGCCCGGCCCGCTGCCGGGGCGGTATTCCATCGTGCTATCTCGTTCGTTCACTTCTCAAACAGCCGGTGTGCTCTCGGCGAGGTCGCTCAACGAGGCACTTTCACTGGCATCGGAGTTGCCGGGTTCAGAGATAACTGTAGGCGGTGGTCAAGAGATTTATAAGCTCTTCCTTCCGCTCGCCAATCGGATTCATCTGACGGTGCTGGATGCCACATTCGGCGGCGACCGCTTTTTCCCATTGTTGCCCGAGGATGAGTTCTCGGTCTCCAGTTCAGAGCGGATTGAAGGCCCATTGCCATACACACACTTCATCTACGAACGAAGCTCCGGATTTCCCAACTAGCTGCGTGATGACTGCAAAGGGCCGAAAGCAGAAGAACACCTCGGCCGGAAAGCGCCAAGGGTCCCCCGAAATCGCGGGACTGAGGGCCTGCGATGTCGATCCCGATGACGGCCATGCGGTTTTACCGCCGCTTTACGCCTGAGTCCTGACGTATGACGCGACAGTCGCCAGAGTCTACGACTCCTAATCCGTTGTACTATACAAACGAATTAACCCTTTCGCATCCTCGTGGCGAATTCTACTTTGTGTTACAATTTTGCGGTGGTGTCATAGAGATCGTGCAACATGCAGGGCGGCATATCGTCGGTTGCTAATGCACGAGCCAGCGACTGAGCGCGGAAACTTTCGCCCTAAAAGACACCTATCTCTGCCGGAATCTTCTCTGCTCGATTCCGGCGGCAATTTTTTTGCCGGAGGAGAAATTCCATGCATCACATTCCACGCCGCGAATTCATTATTCAAGGCAGTGCGGCCCTCGCCTCGCTGGCGTTCCTCCGTTCACGGTTTGCCCACGCCTTTCCAAGCCGGGCGGGTGAGACCGTGATCCCATGGCTTGATCAGCCGCCGCCCAATCCCGTTCCGGCGGTCATCCAGAACCAACTTGTCTGGGAGGATATGGATTCATGGGTGACACCCAACGACAAGTTCTTCAGCATCGCGCATTTTGATCGGCCAACCATTGACGCGAATGCCTGGAACCTGGAAATCGATGGGTTAGTGAAGAAGCCCCTGAGCCTTTCGCTCACCGATCTCAAGGCGCGGCCCCGCCAAGAGGTGGTTTTCACAGTGGAATGTTCGGGCAATCACGGTTTACCATTTTTCACCGGCGGCATCGGGAACGCCCGCTGGGCTGGCACGCCGCTAGCTGCCATACTTGAAGAGGCAGGCGTGAAAGAAAACGGCATCGAAGTTGTTTTTTGGGGCACTGACGTCGGCGACATCGCTCTTAAGGATGACACTCGTGACGTCAAGATGCATCAGAACTTCGCCCGCAGCATGTCGCTCGCCGATGCGATGAGCCCCAACAACATCCTCTGCTACGAGATGAATGGGGCCGCCCTGCCGGAACCCAACGGTTTCCCGTTGCGGCTCATCGCACCCGGCTGGTACGGCATCGCCAACGTCAAGTGGCTAAAACGCATCGAGATACGCAACACGCGCTTCATGAGTCTGCTGATGGGCCGAAACTACGTCACCATCCGCGAAGAAGAACACAATGGCGAGACGGTGTGGGCCGAGACCTCGGTCGGCCGTGCGTTGCTGAAGTCCGCGCCTGCCAGAGTGACGCGCAGCGATGCCGGATACCGGATTAGCGGTGCGGCCTGGGGTGCTCCCATCGCCAAGGTCGAAGTGAAGGTTGATGATGGCCCATGGCTCGGGGCGATGATCGACTCTACCGAAGAGGCCGAATTCGCCTGGAAGGTGTGGTTTTTAGACTGGAAAGACCCGCCGAAAGGCGAGCACACGGTCACCTCGCGCGCCATTGATATGGCCGGGCAAATCCAGCCTGCCATGGATGATCCCTGGATTACCAAGAAGCATACCTATTGGGAGAGCAATGGTCAGGTAACGCGCCGCGTTAGCATTGCGTGAGAAGGTTCACCGGTGGTCGCAGCCGTAAGCAAGCAGACGCGGGATCGAGGTGACCTCATGCCAACTTATGCGGCGTTAGGCAGCAAAGACCACCAAAAGCGGCTTCCCAATTGAATAAAGGAGCATCTTCGGCCCCTCCTGCGGAACGCGCCGTGAGGAGACAATCATGGCCGCGCGTTTGCCGCTCGAGTGGATCGACCCGGTCGACTGATCATGAGTAAAATGAATGCTTTGTCAGCGCGCGAGTATGCATGAATATCTTTGCCGCTATATCGCCGGTGTAAGATGTGGGCGTTCCTGTCTTGAATTTCGCCATAAGGTTTCAACGCCTTCGCAGCTGGAAACGCTGGCCGATAGCAACGGCGAGCTCGTCGATCGACTTCGATCCGTCTGCTTCGATGATATCGCGTCCGAGTGTCTGCGCCTCCACACGAAGCCGATCAGCAATAATTTGATCCCGCCGTCTGAGATTGTCGGCTGCGCGTTGAGGATCGCTTACCTCACCGCCAAATTGTCCCTTGCCGCGCTTTTGCATCGAATCGTCTTTGAATTCATCTGACGGCAATAGGCAGACGAATTGCGATGGATCGCCCAATAGCGGTGACACGAGGCGCGGCGTCAAACCATAGCCTTCGGCGATGACCGGCATGCCATTCGGCAATGCCAGGGTGGTTAGGTCCTCCAGCACGAACGGGAAACGGTCGTGAAAGGATTGCCAGGCTCGCGAGGCCAGGTCTTCCGGTGTAGGCCGCATCCACCGCTCATCCAGCGTTTGCCGCAGAAAGACTGCATATCTGGGTTCCCGTTCCGCGAGCCGCTGGTGGTGACGGAGATCATGAGCATCGTAGTGATACACGGGCACGCGATATTTGCGAGCCAATGCGAGCGCGATGCTGGTCTTTCCCGCGTCTGTCGCCCCAGCTATCCAGCAGACTTTCGAAAGTTGGTCTTCGAATTGCTCGTACATAAACCATCGTTGTAACCTGAAGCCGGCCTTTTTATGGGCAACGAACCGGTCACATCGTTCTGTCCTGAATCAAAAACCCGCCACCGGGTGGTGACGGGCGGTGAGTAAGCGTCTCTTCAGCGCGGTTTGGGCGACGATAGTCCATTCTCCCTTCCGAGTTCACGAACGATCCCGCGAACTAGGTCACGCAAAGTCCAACCTGTCATCGCCTGGCCATAGCCGCCTCGAGGCTCATAGGACTGCGATTTTCGATTGATGCTGCTCTTTGCATCGGGTATCCGGCTCGACACTGCAGATGAGAATGAGTGATGATCGTCGGGTGAGCGCACTTTAGGAAGTGCATAGCGCTTATGTGCCGCGCGACCACAGTTGTGGTATTCTTGCTTACAGGGAGGTAGTTGTCATGCCGGACATCGCCTCATGGCTGGCCCGCCTCGGGCTGGACAAGTACACAAAGGCGTTCACCGACAGCGAAGTCGATTTCGATGCGCTTCGGCATCTCAGCGAAGACGACGTGAAGGAGCTGGGTTTACCCCTCGGCCCGCGGCGCAAGGTTCTGGCGGCGATTGCCGCACTGGACACAATGTCGCCAACGAGTTCCCCACCAGCGCCTTCGCCAGTCGAAGCCGAGCGGCGGCAGTTGACAATGCTGTTCATTGATCTCGTGGGTTCGACCGCGCTGTCACAGCGGCTCGATCCGGAGGAAATGCGCGACGTCCTGCGCGCCTATCAAAGTGCGGTGTCGACGGAGATTGCACGGTACGATGGTTGCGTTGCCAAGCTCATGGGCGATGGCGTGCTCGCCTATTTCGGTTGGCCAAGGGCGCATGAAGACGATGCTGAGCGGGCAGTGCGGGCGAGCCTGGCGGCAGCGGCTGCGACCGCCAGATTGACATCGCCGTTGGGCAAATCGCTGGAAGCCCGGATAGGCATCGCCACCGGTCTCGTCGTGGTCGGCGACCTCATTGGCGAAGGATCAGCGCAGGAAGAGGCCGTGGTCGGCGACACGCCCAACCTTGCGGCGCGCTTGCAGGCCTTGGCCGAGCCAAACACCGTCGTGATCGCCGACAGCACGCACCGGCTGGTTGCCGGGTTGTTTGAGATGATCGATCTCGGTCTCCAGCAGCTCAAGGGCTTCGCAGCTCCCGTCCCGGCCTGGCGCATCACCGGCGAAGCCGATGCCGAGGGACGTTTCGATGCGCTGCACGGCATACCGACGCCGCTGGTAGGGCGATCCGAGGAATTGGAGCTTCTGCTTCAACGCTGGCAGAAGGCCCGGACAGGAAAAGGTCAGGCGGTGATGCTGTCGGGGGAGCCCGGCATTGGCAAGTCGCGCCTGACAGCGGCGTTGGAAGAGCGCCTGAGCACCGAGCCACACACACGGCAACGCTACTTCTGTTCCCCCTACCACGTAAACAGCGCACTCTACCCGGTGATCCAGCAGCTTGGGCGCGCTGCCAGACTTGGAAGGACCGACAGTACAACCGCGAAGCTGGACAAGATCGAGGCGCTGATGCTCCGATCGACCCCGGACATAACCGAAGCTGGCCGGCTTCTGGCAGCTCTGTTGTCAATCGACACCACTGGCCGCTATGCGCCGCTGACGCTGACACCGCAAGCGCAGAAGGCCCGTACGCTCAGCGTTCTCATCCAACAGCTTGAAGGGATCGCGGCGAACCACCCCACTACGATGGTCGTAGAGGATGCGCATTGGCTTGATCCGACGACAGCCGAATGGCTCGACATGCTCATCGCACGCCTGCCCGATCTGCCGGTGCTTCTCATCGTCACATTTCGTCCCGAATTCCGCCCGCCTTGGCGGGGATTGTCACATGTGACGGCCCTCTCGCTTGGCCGTCTCGAGCGCGATCAAGGAGCAGCGATCGTAGACCGGGTAGCCGGCGGCAGGACTCTGCCTTCGGACGTCAAGAACCAGATTTTGGCCAGGACGGAGGGCGTGCCGCTGTTCGTCGAGGAGTTGACGAAGACCGTCCTTGAGTCCGGCTTCCTTGTCGACGCCGGCAATGATTATCGATTGAAGAGTCCATTGCCAGTGCTTGCGATCCCATCGACTTTGCAGGATTCACTGATGGCCCGCCTCGACCGACTCTCTTCGGTCAAGAACATGGCGCAGATCGGCGCGTGCATCGGTCGCGTCTTCCACTACCGGCTGCTGGCGGCAGTCGCCGGATGCGATGCCGCCAGGCTCAGGGATGATCTTTACAATCTCGAAAAATCCGAGTTGGTCCTGCGGAATGGCACCGCCCCCGAGGCGACCTACGTCTTCAAGCATGCACTGGTGCAAGACGCGGCATATCAGAGCCTTCTCAGGAGCCGACGGCATCAAATCCACGCGAACATCGCGTCAACGCTGGAGGCGCAATTCCCGGAAGTCGCCGAGACCGAACCCGAGACGCTCGCATACCACTACACGGCCGCCGGGCTGGCTGATCAGGCCGGGGATTACTGGCTGAAGGCAGGACAGCAGGCGCTGAAACGATCGGCGAATATCGAAGCCTTGGCCCACCTCGCCAGGGGATTGGAGGTGGTCGCGTCGGTGCCCAGCACGGAGGCCCGCTTAAAGCGTGAAGTTCATTTACAGAATGCCATGGGGGTGGCCGCAATGGCTGTCAAGGGCTGGGGCGCGCCGGACGTGCTTCACGCCTTCTCATCGGCACGCAAACTCTGCGAGAGGCTGGACGACAGCAACGAGCTCTTCGTGGCGGTTCGGGGCGAAGCCTCATACCAACTGATATCCGGTCACCTGCGCGAGGCAGACGATCTCGGTCGCCAATGTTTGCAGATCGCCCAGTCGGCGAATGATTTAAGCCTCCTCCTCGAGGCGCATCATCAGTTGTGGGCAAGCAAACTCTTCCTCGGGGATTATCGAGCCGCCGAGGAACACGCAAGCTGGGGGATCGCGAATTACGATTGCGAGCGAGATCATCGCCTGACTTATGTCTATACGGGTCATGACCCCGGCGTCTGTTGCAGGAACTACTCTTCGGAGATTCTCTGGATTCGCGGTTACCCCGACCAGGCTCTGGACCGCGTTCGAGAGGCGGTGTCGCTGGCCAAGCGCGTGTCCCATTCCGTGAGCATAGCCACCGCGCTGAGTAACTTGGCCATAATCCATCTCCTGCGCCGTGAACCTGGGGCAGCCCGCGAAGCGGCACAGGAGCAGCTTGAAGTATCCACCGAATTCGACTTGCCACTAATGGCCGGGGTGGCGCGGTCCAAAATCGGCTGGGCGCTCGCCCAGCAAGGGAAATTGGAAGAGGGTATCCGGGAAATGCGCGAAGCGGTTGAAGCCGTTGCGGCTACCGGTGCAGACATGGGCATGGCGTTCCGCCTCGGCGTCCTGGCCCAAGCGCATGGGCAGCTCGGCGAGGCAAACGAAGGGTTAATCTTGCTGGAGCAGGCGTTCGACATCACCGCCAAGACTGGATCGAAATATCAAGTGCCCGAGCTGCTGCGCACCAAGGGCGAACTCTTGTCGCGCATGGAACCAAATGATGGCGCTGCTGAGAGGTGGTTTCGAAAATCGCTGGCGATGGCGCGCGCCGAGGGGACGAAATCGACGGAGTTGAGAGCTGCAATAAGCCTCGCCCGCTTCTACGTCGACCAGGGCCGGGGCAAAGAGGGTCGCAAGGTTCTCACCCCCATCTACGCTTGGTTCACCGAAGGCTTCGAGACTGGAGACCTTGTCGATGCCAGGGCGCTGCTTGACCGCCTGCGGTAGGCGCAATCGCAAGCGGTCAAGATCGGATCACGCAGGGTCTCCCTCCCGCGCAGCTGCTGAATACGGTGGACGATCGAAGTCAAAGCGTCGGCATTCATGGTGACATCGTTAGAGCGTTCAACTTTGTCGTCAACCTGGCCGGAGTAAATCACGGCTGTCCAACCAACAGCAGGCTGGGATGTGAACCGTAACTATCCTATAATTGCAACAGACGCCGTTCTACACCCGGAGCATTTCATGCAACGGAAGCTCGCGGCGATTCTGGCCGCTGACCTCGCTGGTTACAGTCGCCTCATGGAGATCGATGAGGCGGATACCCTGGCGCGGCTTGGAAGCACCCGCGAGAACATCATCGACCCGAAGGTTGCTGCTCACAATGGCCGGGTGGTCAAGCTCATGGGCGATGGCGCACTGATCGAGTTCCCCAGCGTGGTTGACGCTGTCAGGTGCGGCGTCGAAATCCAGCAAGCGATGGCCGAGTGCAATGAGGAGCTACCCGCTGATAAACGGCTCGAGTTTCGCATCGGTGTCAACCTTGGTGACATTATCGTCGAAGGACAGGACATCTATGGCGACGGCGTGAATGTCGCGGCACGACTCGAGGGATTGGCCGATCCGGGAGGCGTCCTGATCTCGGGAACGGCGTACGACCACGTCGAGAGAAAGCTGGACTACGCGTTTGATTTCGTGGGTGAGCAGCAGGTCAAGAATATCGAAAAGCCCGTTCGCCTCTATCGGATTCGCCTTGGCGATCATCCCCGAACCACGGCCGCCTTGAGGCGGCGCAAACCTTACCGTTCATGGCTCTGGCTCTCGGCCGCCGCAGCTCTCGTGCTGACAGCCGGAAGCGTGGTTTTCTGGAGCAGCTCCCGCGCACCGCAAGTCGAGTTGGCCTCAAGGGCGCGGATGGAATTCCCATTGCCGGACAAGCCATCCATTGCGGTCATGCCATTCACCGACATGTCCGGCGAAGCGGGGCAGCAGCATTTCACCGACGGCATGACAGATAGCTTGATCACCGATCTGTCGAAGATTTCCGGTCTCTTTGTCGTCGCCCGAAACTCGACATTCGCATATCAGGGCAAGCCAGTGACTGTAAGCAAGGTCGCTGAAGAGCTAGGCGTCCGATACGTTCTTGAGGGCAGCGTTCAACGTGCGGGCGATCGGCTCCGCGTCAATGCCCAACTGGTTGATGCACTCACAGGAGGTCATGTGTGGGCCGACCGCTTTGACGGCAATGTTGCCGACGTTTTCGGCGTTCAGGACGCATTCGTCACCAGGATTGTCGAGGCGCTGGAGGTCAATCTGACGCGAAATGAGAGGATGGAGATCGCCCGCGGCAGGACGGACAGCCTGCGGGCGAAAGAGGCATTTGACGAGGGTTGGAGTCTTTATCTTCGTTTCAACGCCAATGACAACGCGGCGGCTCTCGCGCCGCTCAAGAGAGCTATTAAACTCGATCCCGAGTACGGGCGCGCCTATGCCGCGCTCGCCTTGGTCTACCTTAGAGTCGAAGACTACGACTGGTACGATGAGGCTCTCTTCAGAGACGACGAATCGGTCTGGAATCAACGATTTGGAGCATCTCCGAAGAGGGTCGTGTGGCAAGGTCATGTGCAACTGGACAACGCCATGAGATACCCGACGGCTCTCGGCCATACGGCCCAAGCGCTGGACCGTCTGCGTTTTGGTGAAGATGCGCGCCGCGAAGCCGGCCGGGCGATTGAGCTCGATCCTAACGATCCTGAAGCGCAAATCGCCATGGCTTGGGCCTTGACGGCTTCAGGTAAGCCGAGCGAGGCCCTGGATTTCGTCCAGAAAGCGCTTCGCCTCAATCCGAACTTCCCGAGCCATTATGTTCTTGCCCACGGGGTTGCGCTATTTGCTGCTAACAATTTGGAACAGGCGGCGGAGGTCTTCGACCAGGGGGTCAAGAAGAATCCGAATGCAACCGCACTCATGCCGCCGTTCGCATCCGTACTTGCTGGCCTCGGTCGCCGGGACGAGGCAAGGCGCAGGCTTCTGATGTGGCGGCCAGGAACACACCAGGCCGCTCTCGAAGACCTCGCACGCGACTATACGTTCCCCATTCGATGGGCCCCCGAACACAAAGGGGTGCGAGAGCGCCTGCTCGACGGTATCCGCGTCGCTGCCCTGCCGATGGACGTGACCGTTTCGAGCCTCACAGCTGAACTGACGCGGGGCGATCCCGCAAGCCGGCGGAACGCCGCAAAGCGTCTGGGTTGGTTTGGACCGGCAGCAGCGGAAGCCGTGCCAGCCCTGGTTATGCTGCTCGAAGACGTCGGGGTCCGTGAGGAGGCCGTGCAGGCCCTGAGAAAGATCGGGCCTCAGGCCAAGGATGCGATTCCCGCGCTAGTAGCGATGGAGAGCGAGAGTTCCATCGGCAGCTATGCCAAGGATGCACTGAAGGAAATAAGGGGCTACTGAGCGACCCCATTGTCTCCAGTCCACACTCGCACGCTCCCCCGAGCTTGCTGAGCATCTCATCTACGGTCTCAAGTGGCCATCGCGTCAAGGAGCGGATGACTGCAAAGGGCCGGGAACGGTCATCCGACGATGTCGCCTTCGCGCCAACAGCTGACATGTCAAATGTCCGGTGCTAAGGCTTCATGAAATGGAGGGTTTTCATGAAGCACGAGGATTTGTGGGATGTCGAAGCGGCCGAAAGTTATGATACGCCGGGAACCGGGATGTTCGCTCCTGAAGTTCTCGATCCCGCCGTCGACCGACTTACCTCTCTCGCGGAGGGCGGTGCAGCTTTGGAATTTGCGATTGGCACCGGCCGAGTAGCCATCCCGCTCTCTGAAAAGGGCATATCCGTCAGTGGTATCGAAATCGCGCCAGCAATGCTTCGGCAATTGCGAACGAAGGCGAGCGAGAATGATATCCCTGTGGTTCTTGGCGATATGACTATGGCGTTCGTGCCAGGACAATTCAATCTGGTTTACTTGGTCTTCAATGGCATCTCGAACGTTATGTCCCAGCAAGAACAGGTCGAGTGCTTCCATAATGCCGCGCGGCACCTTCGTCCGGGCGGACGCTTCGTCATCGAACTTTGGGTTCCGACCATTCCGCATTGGTCTGATGCACAAGCTGTTGTCGGGCAGTCGCATGACGGATACATGCTCATCAACACATGCGACCCTGTCGCCCAGCACGTCGTTTCGCACCATTTCAACTTCCGCGACGGCAAGGAGGCCCGTCTCTTCCGGTCGCCGCATCGATACATCTGGCCCTCTGAGCTTGACCTAATGGCTCAAATCGCCGGATTTAGATTAGAAAGCCGTCATGGCGATTGGATCGGCACTCCGTTTACTGCGTCATCCAGATCACACGTTTCAGTTTACCGGCTTCCGCAATAGTAGGTCCGCAATGGGCCGAAAGCGGAAGATCGGAATCGGCTGCATTGCGCCAAAGCGGTCAACGCCGTCGCTGCGCTTCAACGACGGCGTTGAACTGTCGCACCTCGTCAGCGATCCAGTCTCTAAACGCGCAAACCTTGGGATGGCCCTGGTTGCCAATCCGATAGACAAGATCATACCCCCATTCGACCTCTAGCCTAACTTCGGGAAAGAGTGGCACGAGGCGACCTCCGGCTAGGTCTTCTGCAACGAGCACACTGCGCCCGAGAGCTACACCTTCTCCCCTAATCGCAGCCTCGATGGACATGCTTCCATGACTGTAGGCGGGGCCACGCGTCCGGGCCGGTGCAAGCCCGGCCAGTGCGAACCAGCGCTCCCAGTTGGCCTTCATCCCATTCTCGTGAACAAGCTGGCAGCAGAGAAGTTCATCGGCGGAACGCAGTCCGCCCATCCTGTTGCGGTACTCGGGAGTGCATACGGGTGTTACGGTCTCGTTCATGATCCGCTCGGATGCGGTGTTGGGATACTGGCCGCTTCCGTACCGGACCGCCACGTCGACATGACCCTTCGCGAAATCGACGTCAAGGTCGTTCACTTCCAGGTGGATATCGAAATCCGGAAATCGGGCCATCAACCGATGGAGGCGCGGCGTCAGCCACTTGCTTGCAAACGAGACGCCCGTGCTTACGACAAGACGCCCGGCATCGCTCCTTCGGCGAATGTTCTCAGCCTCACGAGACAATTCGGAGAGAAGACGGGTGACGACCGTGAAGAAGGCAGAACCCGCCTCAGTCAGTTCAATCCTGCGGGTCATGCGACGGAAGAGCTGAACGCCGAGATGATCCTCAAGGGTCTTGATGTGGCGACTTACCGCACCATGCGTCACGCTAAGCTCGTCCGCCGCGAGTGTCATGCTAAGCCGCCGCCCAGTGGCTTCGAAGGCGCGAAGGGTCTGTAGGGGTGGAAGTAGGTTCGGCATGACATCGATATGCGTGAGTGGTAATCACGCATCATGTGACGACAAATGATTTGTCGCAAGGGGTAGCTGGCCTTAGATGTGGTGCGATTACACCTCCCGACGGATTGCGAAGCACCATGAGCCAGGTCGCCACCGAACCCGCCCCTATTGCCCCTGCAGTCGCCGAACGCCGAGTGACACTTGCGAGCTTCGGAGCGATGCTACTACTTGCCTTGATGTGGGGCTTGTCAATCCCGGTCACAAAACTAGGCCTGGTCACGATGCCGCCACTGACACTGACGGCCATCCGGTTTGCATTTGCTATCCCATTCATGATGTTCTTGCTCATCGGGAAGCAGCCCTTGCCCCGGATGGCCCTGCCACCCGTTGCTGCACTTGGCATTCTCGGAATCGGAGTGGGACAGGTCGCGCAAACGTTTGGCGTGAAGGGCACCTCCGCCTCGGTTGGAACGATCCTGTCGGCGACGATCCCCCTGTTCATTGTCTTCTTCGCTACGATCCGGCTCAAGCAGACGGTCTCACGTCTGCAGCTTCTTGGCGTGGCGGCCGCATTCGCGGGCATCGTCGTAGTGGCTTCGGGCAACGGAGATGAGGCGGGAACTTCCGGAACGACGGTCGTCGGCCCTATCTGGATGCTGATCTCGGCATTGGCGGTCGCCTTCTACTACGTTTGGAGCGTCGAACTCACGAAACAGCACGGCACCGTCGTCGTGGCTACTTGGAGTACCTTCTTCGGTTTGGTGGCGCTAATGCCATGGGCGGGCTGGGAGGCATACCGCACGCCATTTCAGATCACCGGAGAAGCGTTGGGAGCGGCGGCTTACCTCGGCTTGGTCGTTACCGTGGCAGGTCTGTTCCTGTGGCTGAACATTCTCCGTGACGTACCTGCACCCATCGCCGCAAGCGTTCAGTACCTCCAACCCGTATTCGGAATCACCGCGTCTGCAGTCATGTTCGGCGACAGGCTCGGCTTGCTGTTCATCACGGGTGTCAGCTTCATTCTAGCAGGTCTTGCACTCGCAGTGAGACCACGCGGTTGAAATTGCCCAATGGCAGCTTAGGGCCGATAGAGGACATACCGCCGCAGAAGGTAATGAGGCTCGGGAGACTGATCTCGGTTCGAATTTCCTCTTCGCCGCGTTATCTATCCGCGCTCAACCGACGCCGGACGATCGCGACGTGGAAGTTCGCCCCGTGCATCAATCCGGCGTCGTTGAAATCATAGGTGGGATTGTGCAGTGGCGAGGAGTTCTCCCCATTCCCAAGGAAAGCGAAGCAACCAGGCGCGCGGTCGAGAAAGCGCGCGAAATCCTCCGACGCGGTCATCGGTTCCCGGCGTACCTCGACATGATTGGCGTCGAAGGCACTTCGGGCGGCGGCGAACGCCTCCTCCACCAGCACCGGATCGTTCAGCAGTGGGACGAACTCCCGCGTGTATTCGACCTTGGCTGAAACATTGTGCGTCAGCGCAGTTCCCTCCGCGATCACGCGCATCTGCTTTTCGATCTCCGCGCTGACCTCAGGACGGAAGCTCCGCGCATCCCCGAGTACGCGGGCCAAACCCGGCAGCGCGTTGCGGGTGCCGTCGGTCACGAGTTCGGTCACCGACACGACGCCGATGTCAGTGGGATCGAGACGTCTGGAGACGATCGTTTGGAGGTTCGTCACCAGCGCACAGGCCGCGACCAGGACCTCGTTGCTGGCGTGTGGCCGCGCCGCGTGGCCACCGACGCCTTCGAGCACGATCTCGAAGTTGTCCTCGGCCGACATGATCGCACCCGCGCGAGTCTGGAACAGGCCCACCGGAAGACCAGGCATGTTGTGGATGCCGTAGATTTCGTCAAAGGGGAAGCGCTCGAAGAGACTGTCGTTGAGCATGGCAAGCGCGCCCCTGCCCCATTCCTCGGCGGGCTGAAAAACGAACCGGACGGTGCCGTCGAAGCCGCCTTCCCGGGCGAGCATCTTCGCTGCGCCGAGGAGCATCGCCGTGTGTCCGTCATGGCCGCAAGCGTGCATGACACCATCATTCCGCGAACGGTATTCGTGATCTCCCTGCTCCGCGATCCGAAGGGCATCCATGTCCGCCCGCAGCGCGATCGTCCGGTTTCCAGTGCCCCTCCTGAGTGTGCCGACCACACCCGTCCCGCCGACACCTTCGATGACCTCGTCCAATCCGAACTCACGGAGCTTGCCAGCCACGAACGCCGATGTCCGCGTTTCCTCGAAGCCGAATTCCGGATGGGCATGGAGATCGTGCCGCCATACGGTCATCTCGCGATGCAGTGCCTGTAAGTCCAAGCTCATTCGGTTTGCCCTTCAGCTACCAGGGCGCGGACGACGTCAAGCAGGATGTTCGTCCCGGCGACGAGATCGGCGTCAGGCGTGAACTCCTTGGGACTGTGGCTTATGCCGTCCCGGCTGGGAACGAATATCATGGCGCTCGGCGCGATGCGAGCCATCATCTGGGCGTCGTGGCCCGCGCCCGACGTCATTCTTTTGCAGGCGAGCCCGCGCTTTCCGGCGGCTTGTTCCACCAGGCGGACGATGTTCTCGTTGAACTTCACGGGTTCGAAGCGGGCCAGCCGCTCGGTCGATATCTCCACCTTCTCCTCGGTCGCGAGCGCGTCGAGGAACAACGCGAGCGCTGCCTCCTCCTCCTTCAGGCGGCCCTCGTCGGGGTCGCGGAGGTCGACCGTGAAAGTCGCCCGCGAAGGGATGACGTTGATCGCGTTCGGCTCGAACCTGATGGTTCCGACCGTGGCGACGGTCGGGGTGTTCGAGGCCTTCGCGCGGTCACGCAGGAACGAGATCACCCGCGCCGCCGCGTATCCGGCATCTCGGCGCATGGAGATCGGGGTTGTCCCCGCGTGGTTGGCGTAGCCGTCGATAGTGACCTTTTGCCACGAGATGCCCTGGAGGTTCTGTACCGCTCCGATCGGGACGCCTTCCCGATCGAGGACGGGGCCTTGCTCGATGTGGAGTTCGACATAGACGTGCGGCCTCAGGAAGCCGGGCTCTTGCGTCCCGCATAGCCGATGCGGGCGAGTTCCTCGCCGAGGACCGCGCCATCGGTGCCGACGGTCGCGAGCGCGGCGTCGGTTGCAAGACCGCCGGAATAGACCAGTGACCCCATCATGTCCGGCGCGAAGCGGACGCCCTCTTCGTTCGTGAACGCCGCCACCACAATCGGCCGAGCCGGTTGAAAGGCCTCACCCTTCAACGTCTCCACGACCTCGAGACCCGATAGTACTCCGTAGCAGCCGTCGTAGATGCCCGCGTTGATGACGGTGTCGATATGGGAGCCGAGCATAATTGGACCGCGCGCGATTCCGTCGGGATTCCAGATGCCGAAGATGTTGCCGATGCGGTCGACGGCGACTTCCAATCCCGCCTCCCGAAGCCACGAAACGAACCTGTCACGCCCCTGCTTCTCGGTGTCGGAAGCGGCAAGGCGGACAAGTCTCCCCTGGGCGTCTCGGCCGATGTCCCCGAGCGTGCGGAGCCGGCCGAGCAAGCGTTCCGCATCGATCGAATGTCCGCTCATGCGTGCGCTCCTTTAAGGTTCTTCGCCGCCACGGCCGCGGGCGATAAGCCCACGATCTCCTCGTATTTTGACGGATCGGTCGCGCCTTCCGTGTTGATGACGAAAACCCGCGAGGTGGCGTCCAACAAAAGCGCCTTTTTGATCTCCGGGTCGGCCATGGCTTTGACCAAGCCGGCAAGACCGACGCCGCCACTTTCCCCCGCGACGATCGCCGGGTCTCCCGCGATAGGATTCGCGAGACGCATAATGATTGACGTCGCGTCCTCCTCGTCGACGGTCAGGAACGCGTCTGCGA
This sequence comes from Rhizobium sp. SVR5-9E, assembly GCF_056755095.1. Taxonomy (NCBI): domain Bacteria; kingdom Pseudomonadati; phylum Pseudomonadota; class Alphaproteobacteria; order Hyphomicrobiales; family Rhizobiaceae; genus Rhizobium; species Rhizobium sp. SVR5-9E. The sequence continues at coordinate 33,727 of NZ_JBNDHS010000037.1, forward strand.
CGCGCGAGAGAACCCGCCATGCGACCAGCGACGGCTCATAGCATTCGAGCATCGCCATGACCGTCGGGTCTCCGTGGGCGATCGTGACCGGATGCCCGGCTCTCGCCGTCTCGAACAGGCAAGCCGCCCGCGCCGGGTCGACGACGGTGAACATCGGACGCCGGTCCCCAAACTCGATCGCCAAATGTCCCGCGACGGCAGCCGCTATCCCGCCGACACCGGACTGCACAAACACGTGGGTTGGCGGATTCGGTAGCCTCCGCAAGGCCTCCCTCACAAGCGCGGTGTAGCCCTGCATGACCAATTCGGGTATGCGTTCGTAACCCGGCCACGAGGTATCCGAGACGATGATCCAGTCGTTCTCCCGGGCGATGCGCGCCGCCTCCTTCACCGAGTCGTCGTAGGTACCCTGCACCCGGATCGTTTCCGCGCTATAGCGCGCGATGGCGGCGACCCGCTCGTCGCTCACTCCGGAATGGACGAAGATCGCCGCCCGAGCGCCGACCAGCTGCGCGCCCTGGGCGACCGAGCGCCCGTGGTTGCCGTCGGTCGCGCAGGCGACCGTCATGGCTTCCGCGACGACGCGAACCTCGGGTGCGGAAAGTTCGGAAATGTCGACCGGGCGGCCGAGTTTTTTCTCGGCCTCTTCGAGGACCAGCCGGATCACGGCGTACGCGCCGCCGAGCGCCTTGAAGCTGCCGAGGCCAAGACGGTGGCCTTCGTCTTTGACATGGATGGCCGCGACGCCCAGTTCGGAGGCGAGCCCTGGCAGCGATACGAGCGGTGTCTCCGCGTTTCTGTCCCGGAATTCCAGATGCCGTTCGACCGCTGCCGCAGCGTCCTTGCCAAGCGTCTCCGCGTCCCCTGGGTCAAGTGGCTGGCGGTATTCGATGGTGGTGTTCAGAAGAAACATTGGGTCGCCTCGCTTGAATTGCGATTTGAAACATATTGCAAAGCGAGCGAAAAAAGGGCTGTATTTAAGGGCATTTTTTGCAAGTTTGTTTCGTTGAGGGCGAGTATTGACCAAGCCACCGGCTTCTTACGGCCTCGACGCCTTCGACCGGAAGATTCTCGCGATCGTGCAGAGGGACAACATGACGTCCCAGAGGAGCATCGGAGAGGCGGTTGGCCTTTCTGCGCCTGCGGTACAGCGGCGGATCAAGCGGATGACCGAGGATGGCGTCATACAGGGAAACGTCGCGGTCATCGACCCGACGGCGGTGGGACAGTCCATTACCATCTTCGTCGAGGTGGAAGTTATCAGCGAGACCGCCGACCAGATCGAGGCGGCGAAACGGGAGTTCTCCGTGGCCCCCGAAATTCAGCAATGTTACTACGTCACGGGAGAAGCGGACTTCGTCATCGTTGTGATCGTTCCTTCGATGACGGACTACGAGTCTCTGACACGCCGGCTCTTCTTCGGCAACAACAATGTCAAGCGGTTCAGGACGTTCGTCGCGATGGACCGGGTCAAGGCCGGAATGGCAGTGCGTGTTCTAGGTTAACCGAGATGCCAGGGACGATGTTCACCAGCATAACAACGACCATATCAGTCACGGTGCCTATGTCGTTTTCCAGTCTTGAACGCGACAAAACTGGCGAGCGGTCAAAAAGTAATGGATGAAGCCGTGCCACTTCGGCAAACGCAGGTCAGCCGCGCCACCCTGCTCTAGCGCTCTTCACTCCTTGCTCCAGCGTGAACATTTTGAGAACAAAGGAGCTCAAAATATGCGGATGCATTTTCATCAAGAGGATATGGAAAGCATGATGGGCGCTTTTGCGTTCGTCGATCGGAAGGGCGCTCTTGGCCTTTCCAACCAGATCCCCCGCTATAACGGCGCCCCTTCCCTCGACTATCCGATCATCACCAAAGACCTGATGCGCGAGCCTGTCACGATGGGAACCGTCTTCGTCAGTGCCCGATGGGGGTTGAAGCCAGGATGGATGAAGCCCGGCGGAAGGCCGCCGCCGATTCAGCGCGGTTTGTGTGCTCTTCACTTATTAATCGAGGTAAAAGGTCCGAATAATCGGGCAACCTCGCTTGTTATAAAACTCCGCACGCATGGGACCTCTGCGAGTCATTCCATCAACTGCGACAGAGTTTGACGAGTAGTTTACAATGCGCCCGCGGCGGATACCACGGTCACGCGCCTTGTCCATAGCAAGGTCGGGATCACAACGGCGGCTGGCTCGACGGTCATCATAGCGATCTCTGTCATAGATCCGGACCCCGTCTGGACCAATACGCAACTCTTGAGCGGCACCGATTGACGGAACGGCAGCGAACGAAGTGGCAATCGCTGAAATGATGAAAAAGGCGCTTATGGAACGACGCATTGAAATCTCCCGGATTATGGCAGCTAGCAAATGCTTCTACAGCTAAACTGGTTCCGTAGGCTACCCCACCCGAAGAAGTGGGGATGGTGCGCCATCAGCGCGGGGACTTCTGCGGCGTCCACGGCTGCGACACACGCGGCACGGCCCACCTCGCTGGCATTGCGCGCGATCCGGTCGGCTGACCAGTTATTCAGGATCTCTTCTTGAGTCATATCTCGATCTGGCTTGGGTGAGAGAGCGGGAGCAGGACGCCGGCAAACGGGAGGCAGCGTCACGCTGACCACCTTCGTCACGACGATAGGCTCTGGTTTAATCTGGGAGCAGGCTGACACGAATCACGGGAAAGGCCGATATCGCCGCCATGAGGCAAAGCCGCATTTCATTTCCTCAGTTCTTCAAGTTGCTGTGATGCCGCATTGATGCGCTCGGACGCCTCCGCCTCGATCTGCAGGGCGGCCTTCGCCTGGTCGGCGATCTTCTGATTGGCTTGGGCGTTCGCCTTCTCGATCTTGCGGTCCATTGAGCATCGGAGAGTTCAGTGGCGCTTGCTGCCGCCTGATCGACCATGGAATGGACTTCACGAACGGCGAGATACGCAATACGAACTGCCAAAAGAAGCAGGAGACTGGCAGCGATTGCGGCCACCAGGCCAAGATCATGGCTTCACCTCAACGGTCGTATCGGCCTCGCCTTGCTCTACCGCCTGCTGGGCAACTGCCACCCTGCGTTCGTCTCCCACACCGCGCCGAAGACATAGCTGCCGATAATGCCGCCGAAGAGCAGGATCAGGTTCATGGCGATCGTATCGCTGAGTGCGATCGGCCGCCCCCAAACAGCCACGTAGGTCACACGGCGCTTCAGGCTTGTCAGGATCTTGGAACACAGCTATTCGGTGAAAATTTCCCGCTAAGGAAACAGCCACCAGTGCTTCAGAAAACGAATGCCGTCCGATCTGTTTCCTACCGCGCCGATATCGACGGACTGCGAGCGGTTGCGGTCATCGCCGTTGTCATATTCCACGCCTTTCCCAGTCTGTTGCCTGGCGGTTTTCTCGGCGTGGATATCTTCTTCGTCATTTCCGGCTATCTGATCACGCGTATCCTTGCGCAGGACATCGCCGCACAGCGCTTTTCGTTGCTAGCGTTCTACCAACGCCGCATCCGGCGAATTTATCCCGCACTCATCGTTGTTATCGCGGCTTCACTGATTGCAGGCTCTTTGATCTTGGCGCCGACCCAGATGCGGCAATTGGAATGGCACACCATGGGGGCGGCATTCTTCATCCCCAATCTGCTGCTATGGAGCGAGGCTGGGTATTTCGATGTAAGCTCGTTGAGCAAGCCATTGCTGCATTTGTGGTCGCTTGGGGTAGAAGAACAGTTCTATCTCGCATGGCCGGTACTTTTATGGGCGATAGCACGTACTCGCTTGCCGTTGTCAGCCGTCCTGGCGATCATCGTCGTTGCTTCCTTAGCCTACAATGTCTATCTGGCGAGCCACGCACCGACCGCAGCCTTCTACTCGCCATTGAGTAGAGCGTGGGAACTTGCTTTCGGAGGCTTGCTGGCAGCCAACAAGTCCATCGGCCGATCTGCCCGCATCGGAAACACGCTGTTTGGCTTAGGACTCGCGCTTGTCATTGCTGGCTTCGTCTTTGTCCAAGAGGCAAGCTTCATGCCATTGTCCGCGGGAATTTCGGTCATCGGCACGGGGCTTTTGCTAGTCTCCGGCCAAGACAATGCACTTTCTCGCATAACGATTTCGACCCGGCCGTTCGTCGCGGTTGGCCTTGTTAGCTATCCGCTCTACCTTTGGCACTGGCCGATTTTGGTATTCGCAAGAGCTTTAAACGATCAGATTGCACCTTTAGTTACTTGCATGCTGATGGGCCTCGCAGTTGCACTAGCTGCAATAACCTACTTGTGTCTAGAGCTCCCCCTGCACGGCATCAAAGCAGCCAAGTTAACGCCGGCGTTGCTTTGCACACTGGTAGCCCTCGGAGTCTTTGGAGCCATGAACAGCAGGGTCGACATGCGAACGCTTTTCTATCCCGAGAAGATCCGAGAGATCCTTGCGTTCTCGAAGTATGATTTCCGGTCTGACGCTCGCATCGGCAGATGTTGGCTATATGATCGTAGCCAAAACTACTCCGACGATTGCGCCCTCAAGGGCAATGCATCGCTGCCGAAGATCGCTGTGTGGGGTGACTCTCATGCAGGTCGCTTTTTCCCTGGTCTCGCGATCGCTGCAGAAGGAAAAGCTGAGGTCACCGGGTATGCCGCTGACGCCTGCCCCCCAATTCAAGAGTTCGGCTCATGCCAAACGTTCCTAAACGGAGCGCTATCCGCCTTCGTTAAAAACAAGCCCGATATTGTCGTCCTTTTCGCCAGGTGGCCGCGCTACTCTGGCGACTATTCTTCTGGATCATCCATGGCGGCGGGGTTAATAGACACAATCGACGCCTTGGAGCGAGTAGGCATCAAGGTCGCGATTGTTGGTCCGTTCCCAACCTACACTGAGAATTTGCCGGACCTTGTCTATAAGCAGTGGCTCGCAGACAAATCAAAAGGGATACCCAAAAGCATTTCTAATATGCCTTCTCCCGACGTCGCCACCGTGGATGCTGAGCTCCGCTCCTTAGCGGAACAGCGGCACCTCGATTACCTTTCCCTCATAGATATGTTCTGCAGCGACCGTGCTTGCGCTACGACTTGGTCGGACGATCCGGCGGATCTTCTATCGTGGGACTATGGTCATCTAACCACGAAAGCAGGCAGTTTCATTGGCGGAAAGTTGCTGGATAGACTAACTCACTAGCGACCGGGTCGGTCGCCGCAAGAAAGCGTGCGGCCTCTCGTCAGCCTGCGATGTTTGGAATTGCGCGTGTTATATACTGACGCTTTGGGCCTGGGTGCCCAAGCTTGCTTTACCAGATACGTGATCTAATCCAACTGCTGCCGCAAATGGCTGTGGTTTTCTTTACTTCAACCACGACATGAATATTGAAACCAAGGATTGGAAATGCGACACCCCTCATACCGCGGGGTGTATTTTCATGAAGCAACAGCTAAAATTCTTCTACTCACTCGATGGAGCAGCGCGCGAAATAGCATTGACCTGGTTAGCGCTATCCAGCGCGGCCTTTGCCTTAACAATGCTTTTTGGATCCACGGCCGCCTCGGCAGCTCTCTACCTTGTTTACCAAGCACTGTTCGTGGCACTGCCGGGGGCGTGCCTGGTTCTTATGTCGTCTAAGAGGCAGCTCACGCCGATCGAATTCACCGCTAAGGCGATAATCGTCGGCCAATGTCTTGAAATGAGCGCCGGCTTACTCTTTACCGTGGCGTCGATGCAGTGGGCATATACCTTCTTGCCGCTGCTCTATTCAGCAGTGGCGTGGCTGCGACGAAACCAACTCGTTCCCCTCATCGCGCCGAGTTCAGACCGACCAGCAACGCTCTTAACGTGCTGCGCCGCGGCCCTCTTTTTGGTGTTCGCAGCCTCGCTGTTCAATTTCAACCTGATCGTTGATCAGCACTTCACGTGGGTTGCAGCCTTCGCCAACTCTGTGACAGGCAAGTGGCCTCCCATCGAACCATTCCTAATGGATGTGCCTCTGCACTATCATTACCTTTACAATGTGCACGTCGGGATGGCTGCCACGACCATGGACATCCCGATTATCCTGGTTGCATCGCGCTTGGCGATCGTCTTTCACAGCCTCTCGTTTATTCTCTGTCTTTTTGCGTTCTCTTCCTCAAGATTTGGAATGGGTATCGCGGGTGTAATCGCATCTGTAAGCATGCTCCTCACCTTCGGTTACTCCGGGGTGATGTGGAAAATATATCACCTTGCGACGGCATCCATCATGTATCGCGTGGCGTCCACGCTTGTCGCGTTTCAGATATTCATTTTTCTTCTCGATGAAATCCTTTCACCTAGAAGATTTCGGATGAGTACCCTGCTCCTGTGTTTGCTAATCTTTGTTGGAAGCGGCACACGGGCAATGATGCTCCCAATGCTAGCCGCCGGGGTGGGGCTGCTGGGTCTCGTCAACATCAAAGATCGGGCAATGGTGTGGGATTATGCCAAGCTGCTCGTCATGATTGTTGCCGGCATAGTGGCTGGAACAGTAGTATTCCTCGGCCTTGGCGGCGGCCACTCGGATGGCACGAAACTGGTACTGATCCATCCTCTGAATTTGGCTGTTTCACAATGGAAGGACGGCATGTATCACCGCTCGCTCAAGGCCTTCTAAACTGGGGTGTCCCGGCGTGGGGAGCTAGCCTAGTATATCTCCTCGTCGCGCTGTGCGGCCGGATGACCTTTGTCTTGCCGGGATTTGTTTACGCTATATTCACAAAGACTGTGGATCGGGATGTCAAAGTCCTGCTCGGTGGGGTGGCACTAGGCGGCATAGCCTTCCTTATGATGGTCGAAACCGTCGTGCCGCAAGAGATCTGGGCATTTTACTGGTACGCGGACATTTCCTTGGCTCTTCTTGGAGCGTTCGGACTCAACGCCATGTTTCGTGCTCGTCTGAAAGACCACTCAAGAGCTGCAATGATTGGTTTGAGCTTATCTGGAGTGCTTTTCGTCGCCCAAGCTGTGGAATTCTCAATAGGCTTCGTCCCGAAATTTTTGCACACGAACTTCCCAACGCCGACCCCCATTTTCCAAGACGCCAGCTTCCACAATGTGGAGCAAAAACTCGGCGAAGTAATCAACCGTGGTGACGTTCTGGTGACGGGCGGAAGCTTCCAGTCATTCGACGAACGACCTCTGGCCGGCAGCGTCCCTGGCCTTCAGCTGTATAGTTCTAGATACATTCTTGCCGTGTACGCCAAGCGAACGGAACTTGACCCTCGCGTCGCCTCGCGTCTGTGGTTGCTCGACAATGATCTTTCGGCTGGTGGCGATCGAGACAAAGTGAGGGATGAAGTTGGAACTTCTCGCTCTCTGTATTTTCTCTGGATCGGCGCCAGTGATCCATCGGACACACGCGGGCTCTCGCGCATAGCGTCTTGGACAGGAATGTCGCTCTGGAAGGTAGATTGACGGCTACCGCTCCTGGCAGCCATCAAAGACGCGATGCTGCCAGGAAGAATCCATTGACCTGCTCGGACGCGAAGCCCATAGCCGAAAAGCCTGCCTGCATCATCTCGGACGACTTCACAAAGGATCCGCTGTACTCATAGGCGATCTGCGTTGGGTCGTCCGGAGTGGCGACCTACGCGTCCACTTGGGTTTTCAGATTCATAATGGCGAGTTGCGGCTTGAATTGTCGCGCTGACACGGGCTCAGGCGCGACCTCTGCCTGCGTTAGATCGGGCAAATCCTCCTCGTCATAGGTTACTGTGCCGTCAAGGCCAATCTTTGCAACTTGCACCATTCTCAATACTCCGCATAGAGGGGTGTAGGTGCCGGCATCTGGGAGCTCAGCCCCGCCAACTGTAGTTAGGCGAATGCCATCAAGCACGCCTGCAAGGATCTTGGAGCCACCACCCGCGATGCCCGCCGCTGCGTGGCTATACCCATCCGTCACAAAGGCTTCCCATGTATTGCCATCTTGCAAGATCAGCTCGATCTTGACGTGATGTACATAGTTCGCAGCCACCGGAGAGTTGCCAGATATAGTAAACCAGATGACAGGTTGACGGCTGCGGTTGATGGAGCCGCTGAGGCTACACCACCAGCATATCCGGAAGTCACCGCAACGCCTCCAGCCTTGAGCTGAATGATCGGGGAAAACGTGCCGTTTGTGCTGAAGGCCGAAAGAAGCAACAGATACCGGCGAGCACCTGAGGCTGCCGCGAAGTCTACCGCTGCGTTTGCCGGAACGTTGCCCTTGGACAACAGCACCATGCCGACCGTCATGTCTCGGTCTTGGAAGGTGATCGTCCGGGCCCCAACACGTCGCAGGCGACTTTCTCGTTGGCATGAACGGAGACACGCCTGAGTGGTATTTTTCTGGCTCCCGTTTTATAGCAGCTATCGATAGCCAGTTTGACTACAAGCATGAGCGGCAGTCACGGCTACAAGAGATACAAGCATTGAGGAACTCCAAAGTATTTTTCTAAGTTGAGTTAATAGACTGGACGCTTGTCGTATGGCCAAATTTAAAACCCCGCTCGATAATACGGGAAGACCTATATCAGCCACCGTTGCGGCGCTTTCAGGAAGAGCAATTCCAATCCTTGAGAGTGACACAAAAGTTCACCCGTTTCGATCCATCTCTGTTACTGGAAGCCGGTTCGCTGACGCACTAAATGATTTTTTAGAGGTACTTACCCCCGCAAAAGCCAGACCCGCTCGACCCGGGGATGGCACGCATGACTAATACCCGAGAAATTCGAGGCGCTGTGCTACAGAGTTTCCGAGCTCTTTGAGGTTTTCGAAAAGCTGCCAAACGTTGTGAACTTCCGACCCGCTTTCTGTTGGCGCCTTATTCCAATCCGCCGACTCCGAGCAGGCGTTCAACCGTATCGTGATCCTTCGCCAGCTCCGATGGCGTGCCCGCCCAGGCAAGCCTGCCGCGCTCGAGGATGATGACGTGATCGGCGAAGTCCAGCGCGCTCTGGATGCGCTGCTCAACGAGCAGAATGGTCATGTCGCCTGCCTTGGCGAGCTCGGCGAAGGCCCCCATCAGCTCTTCGCAGATAACGGGAGCAAGGCCCTCGAGCGGCTCGTCGAGCAAGAGCACGGACGGGCGGCCGAGGATCGTGCGGGCGGTGGAGAGCATTTGCTGCTCGCCGCCTGAAAGCTGGCTGCCGAGATTGCGGCGGCGCTCCTTCAGGCGCGGAAACATGACATAAGCTTCTTCGAGCGCGCTTTTCGGCCGGCCCTTGAGGCCGACGAACAGGTTCTCCTCGACCGTCAGGGTTGGAAATATGCAGCGCGCCTGCGGCACATAGCCGAGCCCATGGTGGGCACGGGTGGCGCTCGGGGCCATGGTCAGATCCGCGTCGCCAAGCCGGATGCGGCCGTCATAGCGCTTCGTCTGGCCTGCAAGCGTCGCAAGCAGCGTCGTCTTGCCCATGCCGTTGCGGCCGAGGACGGCGAGGCGCTGGCCGGCGGGCGCAGAGAAGGAAACGCCCTCGAGCACTTTTGTCGGGCCATAGCCAGCGGAGAGATTTTCGACCTCAAGCGACAGGGCTGGCATGGGCATAGCTCCCGAGATAGGCCTCGCGCACGCGGGCATCCTTGGTGACGTCGACCGGCAATCCGTCGAAGATGATGGTGCCTGCCGCGAGAACGATGACGCGCTTTGCGAAACGGAAGACGAGGTCCATGTCGTGCTCGATCATCAGCACGGCAAGATCGGCGGGCAGGTCGGCAAGCGCCTGCTCGATGCGGCCGGTATCGCTTTGCGGCACGCCGGCCGCGGGCTCGTCGAGAAGAAGCACCTTCGGCTTCAAGGCGAGCGCCAGCGCGATTTCCAGCAGCCTCTGCTGGCCGTAGGCGATCTCGCCGACCTTGCGGTGCATCAGGGCCGCCAGGCCGAGTTTGTCGAGAAGCTCATCGACCTCGGCCATCACGTCGGGCATGGCAAGGAAATTTCCGAAGAGCCGGCCAGTGCGCCCTTCCCTGCGAAGAACGGCAAGGGCCACATGCTCCGCCGGCGTCATATCCTGGAAGAGACGGGTCACCTGAAAGGAGCGCACAAGCCCCCGCCGGACGCGACCGATCGCATTGACCTTCGTGACCGTTTCCCCGCTTAACCGGACTTCGCCCGAATCCGGCGGCAGGTTGCCGGTGACGAGGTTGACGAAGGTGGTCTTGCCGGCGCCGTTCGGGCCGATCAGCGCGATGCGGTCGCCGGGCGCCATCGCGAGCGACACATCGTTGGTGACAGCAAGGCCGCCAAAGGCCTTCCTGAGGTTGGAGACTTCGAAAACCGGGTTCATGGGCGCGCCTCCTTGCCGCGGGCGATATAGGCGGCGGCCGTTCCGTAGATCCCCTTCGGCGCGAAGAGCACGACGGCAATCAGCAGTGCCCCCAACATCGTCAGCCAGTGGAAAGGATTGGCGGCGGAGACGTAATCCTCGAAGAGCATGAAGATGATCGTTCCCGACAGCGCGCCGAAGAGCGAGCCGGTGCCGCCGAGCACCAGCATCACCAGCGCCTCGGCCGACTGGGTGAAGGACAGGCTGTCCAGGCCGACGACCTGCGTCGAGATCGCGTTCAGCGCACCGCCGGCACCCGCAACCACGCCCGAGATGACATACATCCTGAGGAGAGCCGCCGTCGGCGACGCCCCCATGGCACGGATGCGCAAGGAATCTTCCCGGATCCCGCGGCACAGCATGCCGAAGGGCGAGCGCACGAGAATGCGCAGCAGCACGAAGGTAATCAGAAGCAGGGCAACACCGAAGAAATAGGCGGTGTGGCCGTAGAGATCGAATTCGAAGGTGCCGAAGACAGGATCGGGCGAGATGCCGGAAAGCCCGTCGCTGCCACCCGTCCACGAGGAAGCCTTGTTGGCGAATTCATGGAAAAGGTAGATCAGCGAGATCGACAGGACGAGCTGCGGCAGCCCGTGCGCGCGAAGGATGATGGCGCCGCACAGAAGGCCCGCGGCCGCACCGCCGGCCAGACCGGCAAGCGTCATCGCCAGCGGATCGTTGATCCCGTAATGCGCCGAGAGAATGCCGGCGGCATAGGCGCCGGAACCGAACAGGGCGGCATGGCCAAGGGTTGCGATGCCGCAATAGCCGGTCACGAGGTCGAGGGACAGCACCAGGAGGGCCATCGCGATGATCCGGGTGAGAAGCGCCAGATTGTCGGGAAAGAGGATATAGCCGATCGCCGCTGCGACGGCGATCGCGGCAATGCCGGCAAGATCGCGGCTGAGCGCCCGGCGGCGGCGCTGAATGAGGACAGCCTTGTCGTTCATCGCAAGCGTCATGTCACCGCACCCGTCCGCCGAGGCCGCGCGGGAAGATGCAGATGATCCCGATCACGGCAAGATAGAAGAAGAACTCGCCGAATTCCGGCATGAGATAGCGCCCGGTCGTATCGATCGCGCCCAGAAGCAGGCAGGCAATCAGGGCGCCTGGGATGGATCCGGCCCCGCCGACGGAGACCACGACAAGGAACGTCACCATGTATCGCAGGGCGTAGTAGGGCTCGATCGGCAGCAACTCGGCGCCGACGACGCCACCGAAGGCGGCAAGGCCGACAGCGACAGCGAAGCTGACGGCATAGATGATTTCCGTGCGCACGCCGAGCGCAGCCGCCATGGGGGCATTGTCCACCGAAGCCCGCAGCTTCACACCGAAGCTCGTCCGGTCGATCGTGAACCACAGCGCCAGCGCCACGGCAAGCCCGCAGACGATCGCAAAGAGGCGGTGAACGGGGATCGTGCGGAAACCGATATCGGCTGATCCCTGCAGGGCCGCCGCAAGCGGAATTGTCTTCAGCGTCGGCCCCATGAGGTAATTCGCAATGCCGATGATGCAGAAGGTGATGCCGATCGTCATCAGCACCTGGGTGAGCTCAGGCGCGCCGTAGATCCGGCGATAGAGAAAGCGTTCGATGGGGATGGCGATGACGATGGTCGCAGCGACCGCCGCAACCACTGCCGCAGCGTAGCCAAGTCCAAGGTCACGGGCGACATAGGAGGCGACATAGCCGCCGATCATCGCAAAAGCGCCGTGAGCAAGGTTGACGACACGCATCAGGCCCATGGTAACCGAGAGGCCGATGGATATGACGAACAGCACCATGCCATAGGCAAGCGCGTCGACGGCTATGCTGAAGACTGTCTGCATGGAAATATCCCGGTGTTACGCGGCGACCTCGCCTGCCCATGCGGTTCCGGCGGGAATAGATCCCGCCGGGTCCGTCGCAGTTTCGAGGGGCCAGATATTACTTCGCGGCCGCAAGGCCCGGATCGCCCTGCTTTTCGAAGGTCTGGACTTCCTTGTTGATGTAGGTCCCGTCAGCGGCCTTGGCGACCTCGCGCAGGTAGATGTTCTGCGTGATGTGGCGGCTTTCCGGATCGATCGAAACCGGACCGCGTGGGCTCGTCCAGGAAAGCCCCTTCACGGCATCGACAGCCTTCTGCGCGTCCTGCTTGCCGCCGGTCGCCTCGATCATCTTGTAGATGACATACATGCCGTCATAGGCGCTGACGGCCGGGAAGGAAAGCTCGGCCTTGTCGCCGATCGCCTTGGCTGCGGCCTCGACGAAAGCCTTGTTCTCCGGCGAGTCGTGCGAGACGGCATAGTGGAAGGTCGTCTGGATGCCGAGCGCCGCATCGCCGAGCGCCGGCAGATCGGATTCCTGCGTCAGGTCGCCCGGGGCGAAGAACTTGATGCCGGCGTCCTTGAGGCCGTTTTCGTTATAGGCCTTGACGAAGCCGAGCGTCGTCGGGCCGGAGGGCAGGAAGGCGAAGACTCCCTGCGCGCCGGAATCCTTGATACGCTGCATGATCGGGCTGAAGTCGTTGGTGGTGAGCGGCATGCGGATCGCCTCGACCACCTGCCCGCCGGCCTTTTCGAAGCCCGCCTTGAAGGCGTTTTCGGCATCGACGCCCGGGCCGTAGTCGCTGACCACCGAGATCACCTTTTTCACGCCACTGTCGAACGCGACCTTGGCGATCGGCGTGGAGGTCTGCCAGGTGGTGAAGGAGGTGCGCACGACGAGCGGGCTCTTCGTCACGATCGCCGAGGTGGCGGCGTTCATGATCACCATCGGCACGTTGCCCTGCTTCAGGATCGGGGTGACGGCCATGGCATCCGGCGTAAAATAAAAGCCGGCGAGATACTGCACCTTCTCTTTGACGATGAGATCCTGCGCCTGCGCTTTCGACTGGGCCGGATCGGCCTGCGGCACATCGCGATAGATGATCTCGACGGTGTCATCGCCGACCTTGTTGCCGTTCATCGCCATGTAGGCGTCGATGCCGGCTTTGAAATTCTTGCCCTGCAGCGCGAACGGACCCGAAAACGGTCCGATGACGCCCACCTTGATCGTGTCGGCGTAAGCTGCGCTGCTCATGACAATTGCCGCAACGGCGGCGAGAACAAGCTTCTTCATGGTTCCTCCCCTGGATACTTGACCGGCTGGCGTGGAGCCAGCCGTGCTTGGTTTCAGTCTGTCATTCAAAACGGTAATGTAAAATGAAATAAGCCCCTGAATTCATAATTTTGCGGTGATGATTTCAGGTGCATCGGAAGTGCCGGGCCGAGCGGAAACGGTCTCCCGTTTCCTCGCGGTCGGCAGCAGACGATCTCGATCGGCGGAAGGCGGGACATCATCAATAGGCCAGCCCCACGTAGTTTTCCGCCAACGCCGTCGAGGCAGCGCGGGAATGGACGAGATAATCGAGTTCGGCCTCTTGGATCTTCTGGTCGAAATCGCTCGTATCGGGAAAGCGGTGCATCATGGTCGTCATCCACCAGGAGAAGCGGACAGCCTTCCAGACACGGGCGAGCGCACGCGCCGAATAGGCGTCGATGCCGGTGTTGGAATGGTCCTGGTAGTGTTCGACAAGGCCCGAAAAGAGATAGTGTACGTCGCTTGCCGCGAGATTGAGCCCCTTGGCGCCGGTCGGCGGCACGATATGGGCGGCATCGCCCACCAGGAAGAGCCGGCCGAAGCGCATGGGCTCAGCGACGAACGAACGGAGCGGAGCGATCGACTTCTCGAAGGAAGGTCCGGTAAACAGCGCCTCGGCATGGTGGACAGGCAGGCGCCGCCGCAGCTCGTCCCAAAAGAGCTCGTCGCTCCAGTCCTCGATCTTCTCGTCGAGGGAGCACTGGATGTAATAGCGGCTGCGGCTCGCCGAACGCATGGAGCAAAGCGCAAAGCCCCGCGGGTGGTTGGCGTAGATCAGCTCGTGATTGACGGGAGGCACGTCGGCAAGGATGCCGAGCCACCCGAAGGGATAGACCTTTTCGAAAGTGCGGATCGATTTCTGCGGTACAGCCTTGCGGGAAACGCCATGGAAGCCATCGCAGCCTGCGATGAAATCGCAGTCGATCCGATGCGTTATGCCGTCTTTTTCATAAGACACATAAGGAGAATGCCCGTCAAAATCGTGCGGCTGGACATTGGCGGCCTCGTAGACCGTCGGGGCACCGCTGATTTCGCGCCGCTCCATCAGGTCGCGGGTCACTTCCGTCTGACCATAGACCGTGACGCGCTTGCCGCCGGAGAGGCCATGAAGGTCGATGCGATGGTCCCGCCCGTCGAAGGCCAGTGAGAAGCCATCATGCGGCAGGCCTTCGGCATGCAGGCGTGCACCGGCCTTCGCTTCGTCCAGCAGGCCGACCGTGCCCTCTTCCAGCACGCCAGCCCGCACGCGGCCGAGAATGTAGTCTTTGCCCACCCGATCAAGAATGACGTTGTCGATGCCGGCTTCCGTCAGAAGCTGACCGAGCAGCAGACCCGAAGGTCCCGAGCCAATGATGGCGATCTGGGTCCGCAACCGTTTCCTCCCTGCAACCCCGCGTTTTGACAAACTCTGCCCGTTAGCGCTGGAGGCAACAATGGACATTCCAGCCGAAAAACTGCACTAATCGAACATTCGTGGCGGAGGAGACCAATGGCGAGACATGTTCCGACCTATGAGCTTTACGGCGAAAACACCGGCAAGGAGCCGTATTTTTGGCTGCATTGCGAAACGATTCCCTCTCGCAGCAGTCTCCACCACTGGGAAATCCGGCTTCATCGCCATGAGAGTTTCTTTCAGATATTGTACATAGAGGCCGGATCGGGCGATGCGATTTTTGGCGAAGTCAGCCATGCCATTCGCCCGCCTGCGGTCGTGACTGTTCCTCCGAGGCTCAATCACGGTTTCCGCTTCTCGCGCGATATCGACGGCCTGGTGATCACGATCGTGAGTTCTCAGCTCAGCCATCTGCACAGTCATCGAAGCCGTCTTGGCGAATGGCTCGCCGCACCGCATCTCACGCCGCTCGATCCAGGAAGTGCCGATGCCGCCTATGTGATGCAGACGCTCGAGCGTCTCGGCAAGGAGTATGAGGACCGCCGCAGCGGCCGGCACGAGCTGCTCGATTCCTATGTTTCCATGGCTCTGCGGCTCACGGCAAGAATCTCGCACGAAGGAAACCCAAACCACCTTTCAACAGACGAAAACGAACGCCGCATCGAGCTTCTGAACGGCATGATCCTGCAGCACTTCCGTTCCCATAAGCCGGCCTCCTTCTACGCCAAGGAGCTTGGCGTCTCGCCGACGCATCTCAACCGCATCGTGCGGTCGGTGACCGGAAACACCGCAAGCGAGCTGATTGCCGGCAAACTCATCGATGAAGCGAAACGGGAACTCGTCTTTACGCTCGGATCCGTGCAGGAGATCAGCTATCGGCTCGGTTTTGCAGATCCTGCATACTTCTCGCGCTTTTTCTTCAAGCATACAGGCGAAACGCCGCGGGCCTGGCGCAGAATGGAAAAGAGCAGGCTTGATAGAGGTTGATCTCGATTACGCGCACATCTTCCGCCAATAAGCGGCATTAGGGAAGCACTTCCCCGGGGCTGGCCTGTGCCCTGAAGCTGTCGCGGAACACGGCAAGGTCTTCCGCACTGATATCGGATATCGCCCAGAAGACCAGACCATCGCTCGACCATTCGCTCATATTGTAACCGTCGCGCGCGACGCGGCCCTGCGTCGCCGGCGCATCCGGCCATATGAAGAGATTGATCACGTGGCCGCGGGCCCGGTAGATGAGCGCCGCGACGACCTTTCCGTCGACGTAGTCGACCCTGCCTCCAATCAGGGGAAAGCCCTGCCCTGCCAGATCGACAACCGGCGGCGAAAAATCGATCTTGCCGTTGAACCAGGGCTTGACCGTATGCCGGTCCGAGGTCTGCACGTCCGCCAGGTGATCGGCAAGCAGGGAGCGGACATGGCTGGCGATAATCTGATCCTCGATGGCAGCATCTCGATGCGGTGCATTGATGAACAGAAAAACACTCGCCGCCAGTGCTGCCAGCGACGGCACGAGGCTCCATTGCCGGATAATGCGCAGTGCGCGCGCCCAGATGCCTCCATCTGCCGCGGCTGGGTTCCACCCGCTGCCCGTCACGGCATGTTCCAGTGATATGCCGCCGAGCACCCGCGCGCGCACCTCTTCGGGCATGCTCCACTTGACGCCGGGCTGGCCTACGACCCTCCGCATCGCCGCAACCCTTTCCAGCTCCGCCCCGCAGGACGCGCAACCCGCGAGATGCGCCTCGAACTGCGCGGCATGAACGGCATCTAGCTCCCCATCGACGAAGCCGTTGAGCATGACACCCCATTCGGGGCAGCCGTTCTGTTGCTCGCCGCTCATCGCTTCGCCTCGCCCTTTTCCAAGGCCAGCCAGGCATTGCCGAATTCGTCGCGGGCCCGTGCAAGCCTGGACATGACAGTGCCGATGGGCGCGTCGATGATTTCCGCTATCTGCCGATAGGAAAGGCCTTCGAGCTCCCGCAGCACCAGCACCTCGCGCATGGGATCGGAAAGAGCGCCGATCACCTGCCGCACACGTTCCGCCTCGCTTCTGCGAATGATCGACATTTCCGGCGTGTCGTCATCCGATGGGACCTGGTATGTCGCGGAATCGGCCTCGTGGGCATACGCATCCTCCGCCATCGGCACTTCGAAACGTGCCTTCTGCCGGCCATCAAGCAACCAGGCGCGATAGCAGTTCCTTACGATCGCGAACGTCCAGGCGCGCGGATCACCGCCCCGATACCCCTCGAAGCCGCGATAAGCGCGCAGGAAGGCTTCCTGAACGATATCGCCCGCCGCATCGGCGTCGCGGCTGAGAAAACGGGCAAAATTATAGGCGTCGTCAAGATGCGGGAGGATGGTTCCCCGGAACCGCTGCATCGTCTCGGTCGATGCAGCCGGCATATGCGCCGCCGCTTTCGCATCCCGCGACGATCGCTCCGTCTCCACTGACATCGTAACGGCAGCGGACACAGCCTCGACGAGCAAAGCCGCTGCCCGGATGGCAAGCGCAATCGGCCGATGGTGGCTCCATGCGAAAGGCCGGCGCTCGAAGGAGAACGGATTGATCTCAGCCTCTGTCATCATCTTCCCGGACTCCACCGCTCCGTTCGCTCGACGCACGCATAGGCATATCTTCTGCAGGCTAGATCACTCGGCCTGTTATTTTATTCCGTCCAGATACCGCTTTTTTGAGGGCCGGCAGCCGCGGTTCCTATGCCGTTGAAAAAATCTCCCATCCGTTTCATCGGCTTATGCAGATTGCCCGATATCTCGGGAATAACGGTTGAGGGTCGCCGATCTTGTTCGAACAGCGGCACCCGTTCCGGGGCTTCCGCTGACGCAGTTCACGCAACGAGAGGAGACTTGCGATGTTCACCATGACGCGCCGTACCGTTCTCAGCACCGCTGCCGCAGGGGCGGCTTTCGGTTTTGCTTCGAAACTGGAATTCGTTTCGCCGGCCTTTGCCGATAGGCCTGACGAACCAGAGGTCGGCTTCTACAGATACAGGGTCGGATCGGTCGAGGTCACCGCCGTCTATGACGGCATCTGGCGCAAGCCGCACGACCCGGCCTTCATCAAGAACGCATCGATCGAAGACACCAAGGAGGCCCTCGCCAAAGCCGGACTTCCGACCGAGTTCATGCCGATTCCGCTCACCGTCGTCGTCCTGAAGATCGGCGATCGGCTGATCATGATGGACGCCGGATCGGGCGTCGGCCAGTGGCAGGCGAACGCCACGCATCTGCCCGCCAACATGATGGCGGCCGGTATCGACTACACGAAGATCAACACGATCGCGATCTCGCATTTCCATCCGGATCATGTCTGGGGGTTGATGGAGAAAGGCACCAATGCGGCCGTCTTTCCGGATGCCGAGTTGATCGTCAACGCGGCGGAATATAATTGGTGGACGGAGCCGGGCCGTGTCGAAAAGCTCGCGGAAGGCAGAAAGCCGGCAGGCAAGCGCATCGCCGAGGTATTTCCGAAATGGAAGAACTGGAGGCTTGTCGAGGACGGCGCCGAGGTGGCGCCCGGCGTCCATATCGTCGCCGCGCCGGGGCATACGCCCGGTCACTCCGTCTATCTGGTCGATGACGGAAGTGAACAGCTGATGGTATCCGCCGACATCATGTACGTGCCGGCGCTGCTCGCTCCGCATCCGGAATGGCAGGGGGCCTACGATCAGGACGGACCGATGGCGATCGACACGCGCCGCAAGCTCGTCGACCGCGTGATCGCCGACAAGATCGCGATCTGCGGCTCGCATTTTCCGTTCCCGGGGTCCGGCACCTTCGTCAAGGACGGCAACGCCTACGGCTTTACCCCTACCATCCAAGCTTAAGAGACCGAAGGAGAAAAGACCATGAAGAGGCATATTCTGGCTGGAGCGATCATCCTGCTGGCGGCCGTCGCCGCGGTTTCGGCGGTCAAGGCCGTCCCGGCCTTTGCCGTCGACAACATCGAATCGACGACGGCACCGGATTTGACGTCGGTGCGCGCCAAGATCGCTGCCGGGGATTATCAGGGTGCGCTCACAGAGCTTCGCGGCCTTGCGGAGGATACCCAGCAGGCCGATGTTTACAACCTGCTTGGCTTTGCCCTGCGCAAAACAGGCGACTACAGGACATCGCTCACCTATTACACCAAGGCGCTGGAGCTCGAGCCCGACCACAAGGCCGCCCGCGAGTATCTGGGCGAGCTCTATGTCGAAACCGGCGATATGGCCAAGGCCAACGAACAGCTCGAACGGCTGACGAAGCTCTGCCCGAACGGCTGCGAGGAGCGCGACGATCTGGCCAAGGCAATCGCCGAGAAGGTCGCGATGCAAAAGGCGAGCAACTGACGATCAGCGAGAGCAGGCGGTGCGCCGTCTGCTCTCGCCCCCGAGGGCCGCAGTCAGCAACGGGGGCACTCAGCCCCGATGGTCGAAGAGCGTCTTGTACTGCCGTGGCTGGGATCGCAAATATTGATCTGGCGCCGCAACGGTCTCGTTGAAATGCGCAGCCGCATGCCAGGGCCACCTGGGATCATAAAGGATCGCCCGCGCAAGAGCGATCAGATCCGCGTCGCCGGTACTGACGATCGCCTCGGCCTGTTCGAACTCGGTGATCAATCCGACGGCGATCACGGGCATCCGCACTGCCGCCTTCACCTGTCTGGCGAACGGTACCTGGTAGCTCGGGCCGATCGCAATCTGCTGGTCGGCCGAAAGGCCTCCGCTTGAAACGTGAACCGCACTGCACCCGCGCGCTTCGAGCGCCTTCGCGAATTCGATGGTCTCCGAAACATCCCATCCGCCGTCGACCCAATCCGTCGCAGACACTCTCATGGTGACAGGGCGGCCGGCGGGAAAAGCGTCCCGCACGGCATCAAACACTTCCAAGGGGAAGCGCATCCGGTTTTCCAGCGAGCCTCCGTATTGGTCGGTTCGCTTGTTGGACAACGGCGATAGAAACTGATGAAGAAGATATCCGTGTGCGCCATGGACCTGAACCGCGTTCAAGTCCAGCGCCGCAGCCCGTCTGGCGGCAGCCGCGAAAGCGGACCTGACTCGCTCCAGCCCGTCGCGATCCAGCGCCTCCGGGCGATCGTATGACGGCTGGAACGGAAGGTCGCTTGGAGCAACCGTCTTCCATCCGCCGGGTTTGCCGGGAGGAATTTGGCCGCCGCCCTTCCATGGAACCTCGCTCGAGGCTTTTCGCCCCGCGTGGCCGAGCTGTATCGCGATCGGCATATCGGACCAGCGGCGTACGGAATCCAGCACGCGTCCCATGGCAAGCTCGCACTCGTCCGAATAGAGCCCGACATCGCCGTAGGATATCCTGCCTTCCGGCGTCACGGCCGTGGCCTCGATCGTCAGAATGCCAGCGCCGGATGCGGCCAGGTTGCCGAGATGCATGAGATGCCAGTCGGTCATCTTGCCGTCTTCGGCCGAATACTGGCACATGGGAGCAATGACGATGCGGTTCTTGAGGGTCAGCCCGCCGATTTCGAAAGGCGAAAAAAGTTTCGTTCCGCTCACCTGATTTCTCCAAACATTTCGATTCCAACCGTCGTTCGACAGCAAGCTGCGCTTCTACGCCCGACCGCGCAAAGGAGCAACGACACGATGCTGTGAGCGGCGATATCGACCGTAGCGCAAGCACCGGATCATTCGATGAGAAGGCGATCCCTGGCCGGCAATCAGATGTGATTGGAGAGGAAGGAAAGCGGCAATCACCGTCGCGAACGCACCCCGTTCCCTTTCGAGAACGGAGCGGCATTCATTTCAGGAAAGAAAAGCCCGCCTTGGATGGCGGGCGTTTCATTACTGCTGCGCTGGCGGGTTCGCCGGTGGCGTTGCTGGGGTCGCCGGTGGCGTTGCTGGCGCTGGCTCCGCGGCCGGCGGAGTTGCCGCTGGCGGAGTTGCTGGCGCTGACTCGCTTGTTGGCGGAGTAGCGGGCGCAGTCGACGTGGCCGGCGGTGTGGTTGTGGTCGTTTCGCCGGCGGGCGGCGTGGCTGGCGTTTCGCTTCTGCGAGGCCAGTAGATCGCTGCCAGGGCGATGATCAGAACGACAACCGCAATACCGATCCACATTGTCCATGGCGAACGACGCTCGGTGGTCGGCGTCGTACGCAGATCGGGGCCGGGTCGATTGAAATCATTTGTCATAGTAGTCCTCCTGTACACTCTGAAACTACCAAGTGCATAAAAGGTTCCATACAATGCTACGAAGCGAGACCTCGGATCCGAGAGCAGCCCGATTCGCAAGGTCAGTATACCATCTGCCCTTCTCCTCCCCACCACAAAAAAGGAGAAATTCCACAGTAGAAGGATGATTAATGTCAGCATCGCTACTGCGACGGCATCCGCCTGCAATGTTTCCGGCTCCGGCGGTAGCGTATAATTTCAAGAACCGAAGCCCGTGGAGAAAAGCATGTCCGATCAGTGGCCGATGTTCATCCTGCAATCGATCGTCATTTTCGGCCTTGTCGGGGCGCTCTTCATTCGCGCCTGACGCTTTACTGAACCTCCGCCCTTGCTCTTGGCCGCGTATCGTTGCGCTCCCACGAGAAGATGGCGCGTGGCAAGGGCTCACGCCCGCGGATGATATCCGCTCCTTTTTCGCCGACCATGATCGTCGGTCCGTTGGTATTACATGAAGGAACACGCGGCATCACGGAGCTGTCGCACACACGCAGCCCTTCCAGTCCCCTCACCTTCAGGTCGAGCCCGACAACCGCCGCGCCATCCGTGCCCATCTTGCAGGTCCCGACCGGATGGTGGTCTGTCTTGGCATTGGCGCAGCCATAGTCGAAAAGCTGCTCGTCGGTGACGACGCCGGTTCCCGGAAGCCTTTCTTCCAGCACATAGGGTTTCAACGCCGCTTGCTGCATGATCTCGCGCGCGATCTTCAGGCCTTCGAGCGACATTGCCCGGTCATGCGGGTCGCTCCAGTAATTCGGATCGATCAGCGGCCCCGCTGCCGGATCGGCGGAGGAGAGGCGAACGGTGCCGCGCGAGCGGGGATGCAGATAGGCGGAGTTCAACGTCACCCCAGCGTTCTTCAGTCTGGCAACGCCCGCCTCGATGCCGGAGCCGAGGCCGAGATGGAACTGGATATCGGGCGAACGCGCATTCGGATCCGCATACCAGAAGCCGCCGGTCTCAAACAGCGAGGATGCCACGGGCCCCGAGCGGAAGAGCACATATTGTAGCCCTGCCCAGAGCGTGCGGTGCAGCTTGGCGACGCCGTCATAGG